>NZ_JAIJYL010000006.1:0-220592 GCF_019753495.1 Klebsiella sp. TF21-TM
AGCAGAGCGGGTACTTGTCTTCGTGCCGGATGGCGGCTGCGCCTTATCCGGCCTACGGTCCAACCGGTGACTGCTGAACCCGTAGGCCCGGCAAGCGCAGCGCCGCCGGGCGGTCAACAGCAGAGCGGGTACTCGTCTTTATGCCGGATGGCGGCTAACGCCTTATCGGGCCTACAGTCCAACCGGTGACTGCGGAACCCGTAGGCCCGGCAAGCGCAGCGCCGCCGGGCAAAAGCGATAAGGCTAATATTGAGGAGGGAACCTCACATGTCTGACTATCGTCGCAGTTATATCCCCGGCGGCTGCTGGTTCTTCACCGTTAACCTGCAAAATCGCCACAGCGATCTCCTGACGCGGCATATTACTCATCTGCGTATCGCTACAGCGCTGGTTAAAAGCAAAAAACCTTTTCTGATTAACGCCTGGGTGGTTTTACCGGAGCATATGCACTGCATCTGGACCCTGCCTGAGGGGGATACCGATTATTCCGGTCGCTGGCGGGATATTAAAAAAACGTTTACCCGGGCGCTGGCGCAGCGCCACATCTGGCAACCGCGCTTCTGGGAACATGCCATCCGTAATGAAGAAGATTACCGGCGGCATATGGATTACGTTTATATCAATCCCGTTAAGCGCGGTTATGTCCGTCGGGTGCAGGATTGGCCGTATTCGACCTTTCATCGTGATGTGCGCCGGGGATGGTACCCCCCGGAGTGGGCGGGTGAGGTAAGCGAATTTGATGCAGGCGAGAGGCGATAATGCTCGGGTAAGACATTGCCGCCATCGAAACCACGAAGTGCCGGATGGCGGCTAACGCCTTATCCGGCCTACGGTCCAACAGGTGACCGCAGACCCCGTAGGCCCGGCAAGCGCAGCGCCGCCGGGCGGTCAACAGCAGAGCGGGTACTTGTCTTCGTGCCGGATGGCGGCTGCGCCTTATCCGGCCTACGGTCCAACCGGTGACTGCTGACCCCGTAGGCCCGGCAAGCGCAGCGCCGCCGGGCGGTCAACAGCAGAGCGGGTGCCTGTCTTCGTGCCGGATGGCGGGTAACGCCTTATCCGGCCTACGGTCCAACCGGTGACCGCAGAACCCGTAGGCCCGGCAAGCGCAGCGCCGCCGGGCGGTCAACAGCAGAGCGGGTGCCTGTCTTCGTGCCGGATGGCGGCTAACGCCTTATCCGGCCTACGGTCCAACCGGTGACCGCGGAACCCGTAGGCCCGGCAAGCGCAGCGCCGCCGGGCAGGATGGCACTCAGTCGCCAAAGAACCAGTAGCCGCTGTTGACCAGCGCCGCCAGCATGGCGAGGAAAGAGGGATCTTCCAGCGCATCGCCAAAATGGTCGGCGCGCAGCGTCAGGTGGGTGGCTAAGGCGTCCAGCGCCGGGCGGTGCGGAGAGTTGATCTTCTCGCCATTGACGAACACCTCGCCGTCAATGCGCAGCACCCGCAGGCCGCCCAAGCGTTCCAGGGTATCGCCCTGCTGCAGGGCATCGTAAATTTCATCGGGCTGATACGGCGGCTCCGGCGGCGCGACGTCGAGCTCATGACGCGACTGAGTGATAAACTCGCCGAACCACTGCTTAAAGTGCTCCGGTTGGTTAATCAGCCCCAGCATCATCTCGCGCAGGCGGTCGAGTTCGGCCGGTAAAATATCCGCCGGATGGTCGCGGGAGGGCACGTCCGGATCGGCGTAGCGCTGGCTGCCCAGTTCGCGCTGGAGAACGTAGTCGGCAAAGCCGCTGAACAGCTCGCGGGCATTCGGCGCGCGATAGCCGACCGAATAGTTCAGCGAATTTTCCAGCGAATATCCCTCATGCGGGAATCCTGGCGGAATATAGAGAATATCGCCCGGCTCCATCTCTTCATCGATGATCGCCTCGAAGGGGTCAACCTGCAGCAGGTCCGGATGCGGGCAGTGCTGTTTCATCGGCACTTTTTCCCCGACGCGCCAGCGCCGACGGCCAGTGCCCTGGATGATAAACACATCATACTGATCCAGATGCGGGCCGACGCCGCCGCCCGGTACAGAGAAGGAGATCATCAGGTCGTCGATACGCCAGTCCGGCAGAGCGCGAAACGGGTGCATCAGCGCCGCCGACGGCTCATGCCAGTGGTTGACCGCCTGTACCAGCAGGGACCAGTTGTTTTCGCTCAGGTGATCGTAGCTTTCGAAGGGACCGTGACTGACCTGCCATTTTCCATCCTGATGGCTGACAAGGCGGCTATCGACCTCGCTCTCCATGGCCAGTCCAGCCAGTTCGTCCGGGCTCAGCGGGTCGATAAAATTGGCGAAGCCGCGCTTCAGTACCACCGGCCGTTTTTGCCAGTAGCGTTCGATAAAGTCGGGCCAGTTAAGCGTTAATTGATAATCCATATTGATATTCCACTGCAGGTGTCTGACAGGGATTATAACGGATGCGGCGCCCCGGCGATGCAGGCGCCGTGAAAAAACTCCACGATTAACTCTCTTTATCTTCCATCAGCTGGCGGCCAAACACCACCTCCATGCAGGCGCCGCCGAGCAGGCTCTCGCCGGCGATGATCTCCCCGTCATATTGTTCGACGATTTCCCGGGCGACGGAGAGCCCCACCCCCTGGCCGGGACGCAGAGTATCTGCCCGCTGACCGCGGTCGAAGACAGCGCGGCGCTGGCTCGGCGGGATCCCCGGCCCATCGTCTTCCACCAGAATGTGCAGATGGCTGTCGGTGGTCTGGCGCACGGAAACCTCCACGAACTCCAGACAGTACTTACAGGCGTTATCGAGAACGTTACCCATCACTTCCATAAAATCGTTCTGCTCGCCGACAAAACTGATCTCCGGCGAGATGTCGAGCGAGATATTGACCCCCTTGCGCTGATAAACCTTATTGAGGGCGGAGGTCAGGCTGTCGAGCAGGGGGGCGATCGGGTGCAGCTCCCGGCTCAGCAAGGTGCCGCCGCTGCGCATGCTGGCGCGATGCAGATAGTAACCAATCTGCTGCGAAATACGGCTGATCTGCTCCAGCATCACCGGCTCCGCCTCGTCGACGCTGATCTTCTCGCCGCGCAGCGAGCGCAACGTGCTCTGCATCACCGCCAGCGGCGTTTTCAGGCTGTGGGTGAGATCGGTGAGGGTGGTACGGTATTTGTCATAGCGTTCACGCTCGCTGCGAACCAGCCGGTTAAGGTTGCTGACCAGCCGGGTCAGCTCGCGGGTGGTGTTGGGATTGAGCTTCTCGCGGTGATGTTCCTCCAGCTCGCGCACCTCTTTGGCCAGCGACTCGATGGGGCGCAGGCTCCACCAGGCGGCGACCCACAGGAGGGGGATCACCAGCAACAGGTTGGCGGCCAGCACGTAGATAAACCAGCTCCACACCATATAGCTGCGCTTGAGCTCCACCGGGATGGTGTCGACCACCACGATACTGAGCTGGGGCATTTTGCTGGTGGCCGGGTAGAAGTTGATCGCCACCGAGTGGGTCATCTCCGAATCGTCGCCCTGTTCGCGGATGGCGTCCAGCTGTTCCTGAACCTCATGGTTATTGCGCAACAGCATACTGCTGCTGTCGACATCGGCTTCAATTTCATGGAAGCCATTGCGTTTCAGCCAATCCGGTTGAATGCGTTTTGTCAGCCAGGGAACATCGCGCTGCGCCCACAGCAGTTTGCCCTTCTCATCGTAAATAAGGGTCACCGTCGGGCTTTCCATATTCAGATTTTCCGGGATATCGACGTCAATGGCGCCGTTCTCCCATTTGGCCAGCATATAAAAGAGATTGCTCTCGCCGCGCAGCAGACGGAAGGTGGTTTTATCGAAGCTGACGCTGTAGCCCACCAGCGCCACCATGCCATAAGCCAGGGAGAGCACCAGCACCACCCCGGCGGTCGCCAGCAGGAAGCGAACCCGTAACGACAGCGGGAAAATATGCCGTAACAGTCCCTTCATCAGCGCAGTTCGAACAGATAGCCCTGGCCGCGCACCGTGGTGATGACGTCCTGCGGGTATTCAGCCTGAATTTTCTTACGCAGCCGGCCCATCAGCACGTCGATGGTATGGCTTTCACGCAGTTCGGCATCCGGGTAAAGCTGGAGCATCAGCGAATCCTTACTGACCACTTTGCCGCGATTGCGGATCAGGGTTTCCATAATGGTGTACTCAAAAGCCGTCAGCTTGATCGGCTGGTCGTTCACCGACAGCTCGCGCCGGGAGAGGTCGACCTGGAACGGCGGCAGAGAGATCACCTGCGAGGCCAGGCCGCTGTTGCGGCGCAGCAGCGCCTGCATGCGGGCGGCAACCTCTTCAATATGGAAAGGCTTGGTGACGTAATCATCCGCCCCGGCGCTCAGCACTTCGACTTTATCCTGCCAACCTTCGCGGGCGGTCAGCACCAGCACCGGCAGTGACACGTCGTGGCTGCGCCAGCGGCGGATCAACGATAATCCATCTTCGTCCGGCAGACCGAGATCGACGATGGCGATATCCGGGAGATGTTCGCCCAGATAGTAATCCGCTTCCTTGGCATCCTCTGCGGCATCGACCTGATGGCCCAGCTCCTGTAGCTGAACTTTGAGGTGGTGACGCAGCAGGGCATTATCCTCAACCACGAGTACGCGCATGGCTGTTCTCCCTAGCAATTTCGAAAGTAGTCTGACGCTTATTATATACGCAAAATATAAACAGCTGTTAAATAAAGCTTTTTATACAAACGGCGTGCAGCATCGCCGGGCAGGTCGGCGTTGGGCGGCGCCTTTTGCGCACGGGCATGGAACTCCTTCATTCTATGCTTAATTTCAGCAAACGCCCAGCGGCAGGGCGCGGGCAGCGGCGGGTTGGTGATGTTAATTTTTTGTGTAATAGTGCTGGAATTATCCCTCAATGACGCCGCAGGTTATCCATTATGTCTCAGCAGCAGAGCGCGGACTGGGTCAGGCTGGCGCAGTCGCCCAGTCGGACGGAGCGCATCGAAGCCTTCTTCGGCGGCCACGGCTATGAGCCGCACCGGCATGACACCTACGCCATCGGCCAGACGATCGCCGGCGTGCAGAGCTTTCACTATCGCGGCGGGCTACAGCACAGTCTGCCCGGCGGGACGATGGTCCTTCACCCGGACGAAATACACGATGGCGAGGCGGGCACCGAGGCGGGGTTTCACTACCGCATGGCCTATATCGAACCCGCGCTGATCCAGAAGATACTCGGCGGCAGACCATTGCCGTTTATCCCCGGCGGCCTGTCGGCGGATCCACGGCTACGTCGCGCCGCGCAACCGTTGTTGAAAGCGGTCACGGCTACCTTCGAGCCGCTGGAGGAAGAGGACGCCCTGTACGACCTGGCGCAGACCCTGGCCGTGGTCGGCGGGCAGCGTTCCCGTCGCCAGGCGTTTGATTATCAGGCGGCGGAGAGGGCCCGGGAGTATATCCATGCCTGTTTTATGCAGGATATGACCCTCGACATCCTGTCGCAGGTCAGCGGCCGGGACCGCTGGAGCCTGAGCCGCGATTTCAGAACGCTGTATGGCACCAGTCCGTGGCGATACGTCATGATGCGCCGGCTCGATTTTTGTCGCCAGCGGATGCGCGCCGGGGAGCGTCTGGTGGATATTGCCGCCGAGGCGGGCTTTGCCGACCAGAGCCACATGACGCGCCAGTTTATCAGCCGCTTTGGCCTCTCTCCGGGGCGCTGGCTGCGGGCGATCCGCGGCTAAGGCGGCGCAGGTTGCACAATCGTTCAAGCGTGACCGCGGCGCGGTGAACTATGCTGACTGCCTTTATCACAAGGAGACAGCCTATGTATCAACTCGTTAATTTTGCTCCTAAATTTTCCCTGTTCAGCGAACAATGGCAGCCCAAAGTGGTGGCCGAAATGAACGACTATCAGTTCAAGATCGTGCGCATCGCCGGCGACTTTATCTGGCACAGCCATCCGGAAACTGATGAGACGCTGATGGTGGTGGAGGGGGTATTGCGCGTGGACTTCCGCGACGGACATGTGCTGGTGAAGGCCGGGGAGATGATCGTCGTGCCGCGCGGGGTGGAACATAAGACCTCGGCGGAGATGGAAGCGAAGCTGCTGCTGATTGAACCGCGCGGGGTGCTGAATACCGGCCACGAGGGCGGCGAGCGGACGGCGGTGAACGACGTCTGGATCTGATCGCCTTCCGGCGATAAAACGCCCCTCTTTCCGGCGGAAAGAGGGGCAGGGCGATTACTTCAGCTCGTCAACCATGGTGGTTGCCCGACCGATATAGTTGGCCGGGGTCATCGCTTTGAGACGCACTTTTTCCTCTTCCGGCAGGGCGAGGCTGTCAATAAACTGCTTCATCCCTTCCGCGTCAACGCGTTTGCCGCGGGTCAGCTCTTTCAGCTTCTCGTACGGTTTTTCGATACCGTAACGACGCATCACGGTCTGGATCGGCTCAGCCAGTACTTCCCAGTTGTGATCCAGTTCGTCCAGCAGGCGATCCTGGTTCAGCTCCAGCTTGCTGATCCCTTTGAGGGTGGACTGATAGGCGATCAGCGCATAGCCGATGCCCACGCCGAGGTTACGCAGGACGGTGGAGTCGGTCAGGTCGCGCTGCCAGCGGGAAACCGGCAGTTTGCTGGCCAGGTGCTGCATGACCGCATTGGCCAGGCCGAGGTTGCCTTCGGAGTTTTCGAAGTCAATCGGATTCACCTTGTGCGGCATGGTGGAGGAGCCGATTTCCCCGGCGATGGTCTTCTGTTTGAAGTGGTTGAGCGCGATGTAGCCCCACACGTCGCGATCGAAGTCGATCAGAATGGTGTTGAAGCGCGCGATGCAGTCAAACAGCTCAGCGATATAGTCATGCGGCTCGATCTGCGTGGTGTACGGGTTCCACTGAATGCCCAGCGAAGTGACAAACTCTTCGCTGAACTGATGCCAGTCGACTTCCGGGTAGGCGGCGATGTGGGCGTTGTAGTTACCCACCGCGCCGTTGATTTTACCGAGGATTTCCACCTGGTTCAGCTGACGGTACTGGCGCTCCATACGGTAGGCGACGTTCGCCATCTCTTTACCCATGGTGGACGGCGTCGCCGGCTGGCCGTGGGTACGGGAGAGCAGCGGTACATCGCGGTACTGGGTCGCCAGATCTTTTACCGCGTCAATCAGCTTGCGCCAGTAAGGCAGAACCACTTCGTCGCGGGCGGTTTTCAGCATCAGCGCGTGGGAGAGGTTATTGATATCTTCGGACGTACAGGCGAAGTGAATAAACTCCGACACGGCGTGCAGTTCGGCGACGTCAGCGACTTTTTCTTTCAGAAAGTACTCTACCGCTTTCACGTCGTGGTTAGTGGTGCGCTCGATGGTTTTGATGCGCTCGGCGTCTTCGACGCTGAAATCGGCGACGATTTTGTCAAGGAAACCGTTTGCGTCGGCAGCAAAAGCAGGAACTTCCTTGATCGCTGCGTGGGCGGCCAGTTTTTGCAGCCAACGTACTTCCACCTGAACGCGGAATTTCAGCAAACCGAATTCGCTGAAGATACCGCGCAGCGCGCTGACTTTATCGCCGTAGCGGCCGTCTACAGGGGAAACGGCGGTCAGTGAGGATAATTCCATAGATCACAACTCCGGGGTTAAATGAGCAAGAATTTGCTTTGCCTGGTTAACCAGACGATTACGGGAAAACATAAGCTGCAGACGTCCGCCGCCCACCTGATGCCAGAGCACCGCGGCGCGAATCCCCGCCAGCAGCGCTGAGCGAACTTTCGCCTGCACCTGCGGGCTTTGCAGCACGGCAGGGGAGCCGGTCACCTGAATACGCGGGCCCAGCGGGCTTATCACATCGACATAGATGCCCGCCATGGCGCTGAGCAGCGTTTCGGACTGCAGGTCAAAGTGCTCCAGCTGACGGTGCAGGCCGGCGATGCGGTTGCCGAGCGTGTCCATCGCCCCTTTACTGGCGGCGAGCTTGCGCTCCAGCACCATCAGGCTCAGGGTATAGCGGGTGAGTTCCGCATTGAGGCCCTGACGGCTGCTGGTATTGAGCACCCCGAGCAGCGTTTCAAGGCCGAGGCGAAGATTGGCTTCACTGCCACCGAACACCGCCAGCGTCGACTCGGGATCGAGGTCGATGATGCTGTTCAGCGACACATGCAGGGCATCGCTGTCGCAATGTCCCTGATGCGCCAGTTGCTGAACCAGTCGCGCCGCCTGGCAAACGCCAGCCAGCGCCAGGGTGATGTCATAGTAATTCTTCGCCACACATACTCCTTGTCAGCCGCCGGGGCGGTTCGTCCCGGCGGAAATAACGCGCGTTCAGGACTGCAGAGGCAGTCGTTGTTCAATAATTCCGCCGCCGAGGCACACTTCACCCAAATAGAACACGGCGGACTGGCCCGGGGTCACCGCCGCGACCGGCTCATCGAAGCGGACTTCGATACGGTCTTCATCCAGCGCGGTAACGGTGCAGGGGATATCGGTCTGGCGATAGCGGGTTTTCACCGTGCAGCGCAGGGTGCCCTGCAGCGGTTCACGGTCAACCCAGTGCAGCTGTTGGGCAATCAGGCCGACGGACATCAGGCGCGGGTGGTCATGGCCCTGGGCGACGATAAGAATATTATTCTCCACGTCTTTATCGACCACGTACCATGGGTCTTCGCTACCCTCTTTGGTGCCGCCGATACCCAGTCCTTTACGCTGGCCCAGGGTATGGTACATCAGCCCCTGATGGGTGCCGATCTCCTCGCCGTCGACGGTGAGGATTTTGCCCGGCTGCGCCGGCAGATAGCGGCCAAGGAAATCGCGGAATTTACGCTCGCCGATAAAGCAGATGCCGGTGGAATCTTTTTTCTTCGCGGTGATCAGATCCAGCTCTTCAGCGATCTTACGCACCTGCGGTTTTTCCAGCTCACCCACCGGGAACAGGCTCTGGGCAATCTGCTCGTGGCTGAGGGTATAAAGGAAGTAGCTCTGATCTTTGTTGCCGTCGAGACCGCGCAGCAGCTGGCTTTTACCGTCGACATCGGCGCGGCGCACATAGTGCCCGGTGGCGATGTAGTCGGCGCCGAGGTCTTCAGCGGCAAACTCGAGGAAGGCTTTAAATTTGATCTCTTTATTGCACAGAATATCCGGGTTCGGCGTGCGGCCGGCTTTGTACTCTTCCAGGAAGAGCTCAAAGACGTTATCCCAATATTCGGCGGCAAAGTTAACGGTGTGCAGTTCAATGCCCAGCTTATCGCAGACCGCTTGCGCATCGGCAAGGTCGGCGGCGGCGGTGCAGTATTCCTCGCCGTCGTCTTCCTCCCAGTTCTTCATGAACAGGCCTTCCACCTTATACCCTTGCTGCAGCAGCAGGTACGCGGAGACCGAGGAGTCGACGCCGCCGGACATGCCGACGATCACTTTTTTCTGGCTTTCTGACATGGAAATACTCGCTACATTGAACTTCGAGGCGGCGTATTCTAGCACGCGCTCACCGTTCATTCACCCCCTGTGAACGGCCAGTTAAATGCGCCAATCAGCGACAGCGGCTGGCGCGGGTCCTGCAGGTAGCAGCGAATGCTTTCGGCAACCAGCGGCGAGCGCAGGTTTGGCGCGTTAAGAATTTCCTCAGCACTGAGCCACAGGCAGCGATCGATATCGCTGTCGTGCGGTTCAGTGGCGCACAGATCGCTAAGTTCGATGGCGAACAGGAAGCGCAGAAACGGGGTGTTATCGGGGGCCAGCCACTGATGCATGCGGATGAAGTGCTGCGGCGTGGCGCGAATGCCTGTCTCTTCCCACAGTTCACGTTCGGCGGCCTGCAGCAGCGTTTCATTGGCCTCGAGATGGCCCGCCGGCTGGTTCCACAATGCTTTGCCGTTAATGGTCTCTTCGACGATGAGAAATTTATCCTGGGCGTGAACCACGCAGGCAACAGTGACATGAGGTTTAAACATCGCTTTTCCTTTTCGGTTATTCGGCTTTGCGCCAGTCGCCGTTGGCCAGCCCGTCGAGGGTGTAGCCGCCCATGGCGTAGCGGATCAGCCGCAGGGTAGGGAAGCCGACGTGGGCGGTCATCCGGCGCACCTGACGGTTGCGTCCCTCGTAGAGCGTGATCTTCAGCCAGCGGGTGGGGATCGATTTGCGCTCACGAATCGGCGGGTTGCGCGGCCACAGCCAGGCGGGCTCCTCCACAAGTTCTACGCCGGCAGGCAGGGTGGGGCCATCGTTGAGGGTGACGCCGTCGCGCAAAGCGGCCAGCGACTCGGGCGTGGGTTCGCCTTCCACCTGGACGTAGTAGATCTTGCCGGTGCGTTTACCCGGCTGGGTCAGCTTCGCCTGCAGCGCGCCATCGTTGGTCAGCACCAGCAGCCCTTCGCTGTCGCGGTCAAGACGACCTGCGGCGTAGACGCCCGCCACGGGAATAAAATCTTTCAGCGTGCTGCGCCCGGCCTCGTCGGTAAATTGCGGCAACACATCATAGGGTTTATTGAACAAGATCACAGTTTTTGGCTGGCGTTCTTTACGTTGTCTGGTGACTTGTTGTGTGCTGAATCGCTCAACGCGATGTTTTCTAAATGAAGTTTTCTGCATGGTATTTTCAGGCTCTATCAATTGCCGCATTATAGCCTAATTACGAATGCCTTTCATGGACGCAAACATTCAGGTAGTATTGACATGCTCATTACAAATTATTAACAAAAAATTGCTCAAACCGATTCGCAACACAGGCAGGAAGGCGACACGGACGCGATAGCTCCGGTTAGCGGGAAGACCCGGTACTCCGAAGCTGGCCGACTCAGCCAACACCAGGCTCGCGTGAAGAGGGAAGAGCAGAACCAGAAGCGCTCGAAGGAGAGGTTAATGGAAAGCAAAGTAGTAGTTCCGGCGGAAGGTCAAAAAATCACCCTGCAAAACGGCAAACTGAACGTCCCTCATAATCCGATTATCCCGTTCATTGAAGGTGACGGTATCGGCGTTGACGTTACCCCAGCGATGCTGAAAGTGGTTGATGCCGCCGTTGAGAAAGCCTATAAGGGCGAGCGTAAAATTTCCTGGATGGAAGTTTACACCGGTGAGAAATCGACCCACGTCTATGGCCAGGATGTCTGGCTGCCAGCTGAAACCCTCGATCTGATTCGTGACTACCGCGTTGCTATCAAAGGTCCTCTGACTACCCCAGTCGGCGGCGGCATTCGTTCCCTGAACGTGGCGCTGCGTCAGGAGCTGGATCTCTACGTTTGCCTGCGTCCGGTACGTTACTACCAGGGCACCCCGAGTCCGGTTAAGCACCCGGAACTGACCGACATGGTTATCTTCCGTGAAA
This sequence comes from Klebsiella sp. TF21-TM, assembly GCF_019753495.1. Taxonomy (NCBI): domain Bacteria; kingdom Pseudomonadati; phylum Pseudomonadota; class Gammaproteobacteria; order Enterobacterales; family Enterobacteriaceae; genus Klebsiella; species Klebsiella sp. TF21-TM. The sequence goes on from NZ_JAIJYL010000006.1 coordinate 11,248, forward strand.
ACTCCGAAGATATCTATGCCGGCATCGAGTGGAAAGCCGACTCTGCTGAAGCAGACAAAGTGATCAAATTCCTGCGCGATGAGATGGGCGTGAAGAAAATTCGCTTCCCGGAACATTGCGGCATCGGCATCAAGCCGTGCTCTGAAGAAGGCACCAAACGCCTGGTTCGTGCAGCCATTGAGTATGCGATCACCAACGATCGTGACTCTGTGACCATCGTTCACAAAGGCAACATCATGAAGTTCACCGAAGGCGCGTTCAAAGACTGGGGCTACCAGCTGGCTCGCGAAGAGTTCGGCGGCGAGCTGATCGACGGCGGCCCGTGGGTGAAAATCAAGAACCCGAACACCGGCAAAGAGATCGTGGTAAAAGACGTGATCGCCGATGCCTTCCTGCAGCAGATCCTGCTGCGTCCGGCGGAATACGACGTTATCGCCTGTATGAACCTCAACGGCGACTACATCTCTGACGCGCTGGCGGCACAGGTTGGCGGTATCGGTATCGCCCCGGGCGCCAACATCGGCGACGAGTGCGCGCTGTTCGAAGCGACTCACGGTACTGCGCCGAAGTATGCAGGCCAGGACAAAGTGAACCCGGGCTCCATCATCCTGTCCGCAGAGATGATGCTGCGCCACATGCAGTGGTTCGAAGCCGCAGACCTGATCGTCAAAGGTATGGAAGGCGCTATCGCCGCCAAGACCGTGACCTATGACTTCGAACGTCTGATGGAAGGCGCTAAACTGCTGAAATGTTCAGAGTTTGGCGACGCGATTATCGCGAACATGTAATCCCGTTGGTGGATTAAGTAAAAGCGGGAGCCGATGGGCTCCCGTTTTTTTTGGAGTGTGCGGAGGCTTCCCCAAAACTTCCCCAAAATTCTTCCCCAAAACTGATTGAAGATCATACTGCTTTTTTACCAACAACGATCCACTCTTTGCCGCGGTCATCATTGTATCTGTCAGTCATTTTCGTTGTTTTGTGGCCCAATAGTTTCTGAGTGTCTATTCCTTGCTCACGATACAAGCGCTCTGAAAGAGACCTCTGTTCATGGAAAGTCGGTGCTGTTCCTTCTTCCCAGGTAAGACCGCTTTTTTCCCGTGCTTTCTTGAACGTTGAAGTAAGTGTTTTGGCTGACACTTGGTCACCACGACTAGCCTGTGAGGTGCTATGGCGAAAATGAACAAGATATTGACTCACCACAGCATCTCTACATTTTGAAATAACATCACTCAGAGTAATATTTAACGCTTCATTTCTGAGAGAAAGGGGAATGGCTAAACGAGTTCCTGTTTTCTCCTGCTCAATATGCAGCGTATCATCCCATACATCCGAAAACTTCATAATGCAAATACCCCCGAGGCGTTGCCCTGTTACAATGGCAAGCAACATTCCACATTGCAAATAAGGTTGTTGTTGTTCGGAGGATGTATAAATAGCCTCCCATTCCTCCAGAGATAGCCTTTGTCTGCTTATCTTATTTCGTGGCTGTTTCGTTGTCTGGGCAGGGTTGTATCCTGGAGGAACATAACCAGCATGTTGAGCCTCTTTAAAAACATCTATTAGTACCATGCGTACAACTTGAGCCATCCTGTTATGACCCTCTCTGCGCATCAGTGACAGTGTAAGCATCATCGTCACGATCTGGCGCCAGGAGTCCAGCGGTTGCCCGGCCCGGTCGGGAACGGTGGCCGCAGGCCCATTGACCAGCTTATCCAGGCGATCGGCGTTATCGAGCAACTGTTCGCAAAACCATCAAACAGGCAAGGCCTGAAAACACTTTTAGACTTACCTTACTCGTTACATCAATGTGTTACGTCAATGGCATAAATTGATAGCCAGAGCCTATATTGATATGTCGCTCTGTTAAAACTACTGTATATAAAAACAGTATTAATGTGAGCGAGTCTATTATGCAGTTCTACACGCCCCTTGAGTTACGTCAGATCATGCTGCTCCCGTTGTACAGCGACCTTGTGCAATGTGGTTTTCCTAGTCCAGCGCAGGATTATGTTGAGCAACGTATCGATCTGAACGAGTTGCTCGTTAACCACCCCAGTGCGACGTATTTTGTCAAAGCCGCCGGCGACAGCATGAAAGACGCCGGCATAGGGGAAGGTGATCTTCTGGTCGTGGATAGCTCAAGAACAGCAGTTCATGGCGATATCGTTATTGCTGCTGTGGATGGGGAATTTACCGTTAAGAAGCTGCAGCTGCATCCAAGGGTTCAGCTTAACCCAATGAACCCTGCATATTCGCCGATAGTAGTCGGTAGCGAGGATACTCTCGACGTGTTCGGGGTGGTTACGTACATCATTAAATCAGCTGGCTAAGATGTTTGCGCTTTGTGATGTGAATTCATTTTATGCATCGTGCGAGACTGTATTTCGTCCTGACCTGAAAGGGCGTCCGGTGGTCGTCCTGTCAAACAACGACGGCTGTGTGATCGCCCGCTCGCCAGAGGCGAAGCCCTTCGTCAAAATGGGTGAGCCTTATTTCAAGCAAAAGGACATGTTTCGCCGGCACGGTATTATCGCGTTTAGCAGCAACTATGAGCTTTATGCCGATATGTCCAACCGAGTGATGACAACGCTGGAGGAACTCTCTCCACGCTGCGAAATTTACAGTATTGATGAGGCATTTTGCGATCTTACTGGTGTTCGTAACTGTCGAGATCTTACCGATTTTGGCAGAGAAATTCGCGAGACGGTTCTGCGCAGGACACACCTCACGGTTGGCGTCGGCATAGCCCAGACTAAAACTCTGGCAAAGCTGGCCAATCATGCGGCGAAACAGTGGCACCGGCAGACCGGAGGCGTGGTGGATCTGTCTAATCTTGATAGGCAGAGGAAGTTGATGGCTTTGATTCCGATGGATGAGGTTTGGGGCGTTGGGCGCCGTATCAGTAAAAAACTGGAGGCCATGGGCATTAAAACGGTACTGCAGCTGGCGGATACCGATATCCGTTTTATCCGGAAACACTTTAACGTTGTGTTGGAAAGAACAGTGCGGGAGCTGCGCGGAGAGCCTTGTCTCGGTCTGGAGGAGTTCGCACCGGTAAAGCAGGAAATCGTTTGCAGCCGTTCGTTCGGCGGTCGTATCACTGAATACCATGAGATGCGCCAGGCGATATGTTCATACGCATCGCGCGCAGCTGAGAAACTTCGTGGTGAGCACCAGTATTGCCGGTTTATCTCCGCATTTGTCAAAACCAGCCCCTTTGCGCTGAACGAGCCGTATTACGGGAACAATGCATCAGTAAAGCTGCTAACGCCAACCCAGGACAGCAGGGACATCATCACCGCGGCGACAAAATGTCTCGATGCAATCTGGCGAGACGGGCACCGTTACCAGAAGGCCGGCGTGATGCTGGGCGATTTCTACAGTCAGGGAGTGGCCCAGCTAAACCTGTTCGATGATAACGCTCCCCGGAGGGGGAGTGAGAAACTGATGGAAGTTCTAGATCATCTCAATGCAAAAGGCGGAAGAGGAACTCTGTATTTTGCAGGGCAGGGGATCCAGGCTGCCTGGCAGATGAAGCGAGAAATGCTCTCGCCTCGATATACTACTAGATACAATGATCTATTAGTTGTTAAATAATTATATTATTCTGATTGTTCGTACTTTTTACTTTGACTCATGCGAATGCCACTTAGTTCTTCTGGCGTAAAGATATAAACACCCTTTGTCTTATTTGCGTCTTTTATTTTTATGGCGATAATATTATCGCCATAATTTCTAATTAACTTGTACTCTTCATTTTTATATGTAAAAACATTGAAATTATCAGTGGTTCGAGCTATGAAAGTACCCATTCCACTTGTAATGGCAAAAAATATTAAAGAAAAGAAAAAGGTAAAGGACATAGCGTTATCAATATATGTTTGTATCCCTTTTTTGTTTTCATCTGGACTGTGTTTGTTGGGGGGCGGGTTTTGCGATAAATTAATAGTAAGGCTAACGCATAGAAAAAGGTATGCAATAGTTACTATAGTAAACGTTTGTGTTTTGAATCCAGATGTTAAGAAGAAAATAAGATTGAATAGTATCCACACTGGAGCGAAACTTAATGTGGTTATGATATACTTGTTTTTTATTTTTTTTGCTATGAGATATCACAATAGGGATGGTCGACATCATATATAGAGCCATAATAAATGCAAGGAAAAGAGAAACAGTAGTGATAATGCTACCCGGTGTTACAGAGATTAATTCTGTAGGGATGCCAAAGTAAACAGAAAATCCCCTTTCATATATATATGCCCCCGTGTAGCAAAGTGCAGTAGCCAGTGCAACTATTAATGTCTCTTTTTTAAAAAAACTATGAAGATTTATATTGCCCATTTCATGACCTCATTATGTATGGTGAAAATTCATACATGAAAGGAGCAGTTTAACCTTTTTGAACAATTTTAATAAGCTCTGCACCCTGATTCTTCACGTTACCTACCGCGCGCGAAACGGGGTGCCATGTAAAGTGGTCTGCTGGTACCGCACCATCTGCAATTATCTCCTCCGCCTCTTTACCTCCTACATCCTGCCTCATCCATTCGCGGGCGGCTTCAGGAGTGAGTACTAGCGGCCGGCGGTCATGAATATCGACCAGCCCTTGATCGGCCGCAGCGGTCACAATCAAAAACCCCTCTACTTCATCTCCGCGCTCGAAAGGGACGCTGCCAATAGTCGCCATGAAGATGGGCTTGCCGTCTTTACGGTGAATGAAGTAAGGCTGTTTCCTGTCGCCTTCCTTTTTCCATTCAAACCAGCCGTCTGTAAAACAAATTGCTCTCCCGTGTTGCCATAGAGGCTTGAACATTCTGCTTGTCGCCGCGGTTTCTACTCGAGCATTAATCAGCGGTGGTTTATCCCACCACCCTGGCGCGTAACCCCAATGAACCGGGTCGAGGTGCAACTGCTCGTCGCGTTCACTCAGGAGTAAAACTTTAGTCCCTGGCGCCACATTGTACCGGCCGATTGGTTCTGGATTATAGGCGATGTCACGCTCAGCTTCTTCGGCAAGGTAAGCCAGATATTCTTCGCGTGTCTGTGATTGGGCAAATCGTCCGCACATGGTTACCTCCAGTAGTTATTCGGAAAGTATAGAAGACAGAAAATTGAGCACTTTTTAGGGAGGGAAATAGCCCCGGAGTAGTTGTTATTGATGGGGTTTCTCCCCCGTTTCACCCCACTAACTCCCCGCGCAAAAAGCAGGCATAAAAAAACCAGCCTTAGAAGGCTGGTTTCTCTGGGTTTTTTGGTCGGCACGAGAGGATTTGAACCTCCGCCCCCCGACACTCCATGACACCGCTTTCAAAACGCTGAAAGCCGCGCCATTGCTGGTGGTGTGATGTATTCGTATGTATAAACAAAAAGTGCTTTTTTGAAAAATCTGCGCTATACACATCAATGAGTTAGGAGGTAGTTTCTCCCCATATAATTCTGGTGTATTAACTTCGAAAGTGGCGTAAAACAAAATCAACCAAGATGATGATTAATAATTACATAACCATTCTGAGATACCACTAACGCGTCCAAGTAATGAACTCACGTTAGAGCGGGAAAGTAGTCCACGTTTGTCGATCATATAAACTTGAACGTTTACACTAAGACATACAGACTTTGCTCCAATGTCTATGGGGTGGAAATCATTAAAGGAGAGAATGATGTGCGATGATGACTCAGATCAAGATGTTCCGAAGCAACGTGAGCTCAGTCAGGATGTGCTGGCATTGATCAACAATGGTTTGGAGTTTTTGGATAAGGCCAGGATGGAGTTAGAAAGCTCTAAACTGAAATTTTCTATTGTCAGTTTTTGGACCGCGGTTGAAATTTTATTGAAGGTACCATTGGCTCATGAGCACTGGTCATTGGTATGCAGTCCGAAGAAACCAATAAAAAAACAGGCTTATCTTGCCGGCGATTTTCAATCAGTAACCTATGAAGAAACCCGGGAAAGATTGAAGGACGTACTTGAAAACCCTCTTGATAAAGAAACGAATGATGCCTTTGATAAAGTTAGAAAGCATCGTAACCGTGTTGTACATTTCTTCCATCCAACTTTCAGTGCTGCTGAAGAACATACAATACTCAAAGAACAAGCAGACGCTTGGTTCGCTCTTAACCGATTATTAAGGGACGATTGGAAAATTATCTTCCGAGCTAACCATAATTTTAAGTTGGCTTTAAACGAAACGCGCCTGATAAGAGGGAATGAATTTTACGCTAAAATACGGCTTAAGCAAGTTCAGCCAGAACTCGAACAAATTGCTAAACAAGACATTCAGATAGGTAACTGCACGGAATGCCATCAGGATGCAACAGTAACTGAAACGATAATCATTAGTAATGAAAATCGTAAGCTTGAAGTTACACGGTGTAAGGTATGCACAAGTTCAGTACGAAAAATTACTTTAGCTTGCCCAAGTTGTGAAGTAATTCATGTACTACCTGAAGGTGATGAAGAATTCGAATGTAAAGATTGTGGATACTCATCTGAAAGATATGAATTGTTTGATGAGGAGCTTGTTTACAGTTTGGATCAGCAAGAGTTTTCGGATTTTCCTGCTGGATGTACAAATTGTATGAAACCTGACAGCGTTTGTATCTTCGGAGAAGGGTTTTTATGTGTCGAATGTTTGAATTATTATAAAAAGATGTCTCAATGCAAATATTGTGAACATCTTAGCAACCAGGTTCCTTTAAATAGTCGTGCCTACGGATGTGAATTTTGTGATGGTCCTCAAAATTATATTGGTGACTAAGGTGTTGCCTGAAATATAAATTTCGGCACAGACTTATATTTTATGTTAAGTTTTTTCTCTGTGCCATGGGGGTGGTAATTGATAATAGTGTTAATAAATTTTTTTAATATAATCGCATTACCTAGATTGAATTTCTCCGTGGGGTACAACAACCCAATCTATATGGTTTTGTGTGTAGATCTTTGTCGACTTTGCATCGCTATGCGCCATTCGTCCTTGTGGACCTATACCCTGCTGATCGAAAAGATGAGCGGCCAACGCCCGGATTTCGTGAAAGGTTGGTCTTTCATCCATCGTCAGTTTATCGTATAAACCTTGTTTATCTCGCACCGCGGAAAAGGACCGGCTCAGATAATCTGGAGCAACATGTGTCGGGTGTGAAACCTCTTTACTATGTTTAATTTTCCGCTCAGGAATCCGATGAGCGACAAATGGGATGACCACATTATCGCGGTTGCCGTCAATAATCCATTTCAATTCTTCCCCGAGCGGGATTGCGACATAACGGTGGTACTATTTGACATATGCAGCGCAGGTGTTGCATTTGTATTTGCCAAAGACTTTAAAATGACCACTAACACTACTCATTGAAGACAGTTTATTCTCAGGCCCTTCATAGCATTTTGGGCAAAAAGGTCCATTTGCCTTGCCTTCAATGGGCGTGCGACGCCAATATACAGCATCGCGAAACTCACATTCATCAGAAGCGTTAAGTTTCGCTTGCAGCTCTTCAATTTTCTGTTTCATTTCGAACATTTCAATCTGAGCATCAGCTAGGTCAATCTTAGCATCAGATAACGCTGAATAAAGCTCGCTAAACTTAAGCCTCATCTCAGCATCATTATAAGCGCTAGTCGCATTTTTAAGGTCTTTAGCTAAATCAAAGGCTGTTTTTAGTGCTGCTAAACCAGAAACGATATCTGCCATGCTTTATACCTCTCGTCTATGCGAAGCCTAAAGAATTTAACTCAGGAAGCACATTGTACATTGGAGGAGGTATGAGCGAATGTGAATACCGTCAACTTAGTTTCCTAAAGTTCATTCCCCAAAACGAAGATTTAAATTAGCTAAATCAACAAGTTAAATAATGTGATTTAAGGTGGTAAAAATTCGATTAAATGGCGAAATCAATAATAAAATTAGTCACTTAAATATTTATGTCGTAGATATTGCTGCGCCACATGCAGTGGTTCGAAGCCGCAGACCTGATCGTCAAAGGCATGGAAGGCGCTATCGCCGCCAAGACCGTGACCTATGACTTCGAACGTCTGATGGAAGGCGCTAAGCTGCTGAAATGTTCAGAGTTTGGCGACGCGATTATCGCGAACATGTAATCCCGTTGGTGGATTAAGTAAAAGCGGGAGCCGATGGGCTCCCGTTTTTTTAGCGCATGCAGGCCGTTATTTTACCGGGCGCTCGCTGCGCGGTGCCATCGCCGATTTCCCGCAACACAATGTCCATCAAAGCCATGCACCTCGTGACAGGGATAGCTCAGTTTACCGCGAGATCGCGAGCGGGTATGGATTGAACGCCAGGGGCCATACTGATGGCCCGACTGGCTTAAACCGGCTCCGTTCGGCGAAAATGTGATATAGCCTAAACTCAGGCTATCCGTTCACCTTCAGATTAAACAGTCGGGACAGCGCCGCTCTGCCGCTATCCGTCACTTGCACTTCCCGATATCCCGGCGCGCGGGTTATCCATCCTTTTTGCTCAAACAGCGCCAACAGCGCCGATCCGGCGTCGCCTCCCAGATGAAAACGTCTTTCGCTCCAGTCAAGACAGGGGCAGCAAGGCTTACGTCGCGGTCGAACGTTAAGTACTGCGCCCAGGCTTTCAAGCTGGGTTTTACCGGCTGACGTCAGGGACTGCCCATCTGCCGTCAGCCATTTTTCCCGCAGCATAAACTCATAAATATTCACCGCCAGTTCGCCCGCCAGATGGTCGTAGCAGGTGCGGGCGTAGCGAAGCGTAACCGGCGTGCTGGTGGCCAGCGCCTTATGCGCCTGCATTGAGACGCCCATCAGGTTTTCCAGCAGCCCGGCGATATGCGGGCCCGCCAGACGGTAATAGCGGTGGCGCCCCTGCGCGAGACACACCACCAGCCCGTTGCTGAGCAGCCGGGCAAGATGTCCGCTGGTGGTGGAGGCGGAGACCTCGGCGACCGTGCTGAGCTCGGTCGCCGTCCATGCGCGCCCGTCCATCAGCGCGCAGAGAATACTGACCCTTGACGGGTCGGAGAGGGCTGAGGCCACCATCGCCATCGCGGTTTCCAGTGCCGCCTCTGGCTCACTGTCTTGCTGCGTTTTCAGGAGATTCATTCAGAAAGTATGGCCCATTTTTTGGTCACTTCCGCTGCCCGGGTGTCATCATCGGTAAGGAGAATGAGCCGGTTACGGTGGTCGCTGTACTGTACCAGAATATTAATACCGTTGCGGGCCAGGGTGTCGGCAATGTCTCCCAGTTCCCCGGGTCGTTCCTGGGGTAACTTGCGTATCAGAGGACGGCATACATCGCTGACTGTAAATCCGGCCTCGGTCAGCACCCTGCGGGCTGTCTCACCGTCTGCTACCAGAAAATGTGCATGTCCGGCATCAGGCGTGGTGAATACCCCACCACCTTCGAGACCCACACCGTTGTTGCCCAGCGCTATACCCATTGCGCCAAGCGAGCCCGGCGTGTTGCTGAGAATGACGTGAATATCATACATCTGGCTGTGCTCCCCGATCCGATGAGTAATCCCGGAACACGCGGGCAACGCGTATTCTGTAATATGAAAAAATCGATGCTTTGCCTTCGCGCTGGGCAGCCAGATGCCGCTCATTTTGCTGCCAGTTGGCCACCGATGCTTCATCTTCCCACCAGGATAACGAAAGGATTTTGCCGGGTGAATTCAGGCTCTGAAAACGCTCGATGGCGATAAACCCCGGCGTGTCTGAAAGCAAAGGCGTCAGCCCGGCCGCCAGCTGAAGATATCTTTCCTGTGCTTCCGGTAAGGCGTCGGCCTCAAAAAGTACCGCAATCATAAGTCTGCTCCGTGGTGAATTTCCCTGCAGTCTAATGACGGCCAGAGCAGGATGCTTCGGTGTGCAGCGAAATGTGGCTGAGGTTGGATACCCCAGCCACATTTCCTGAGCGCCGGATGACCGCGCCAGAAACGAGTTACTCTGCGTTAAAGATAATAAATTCAGGCTGGTAGCTGACCGGGAAATTGACCGAGCGGGCGATAAAACAGACGTGATGGATCTGCTGATGAATGGCCGCGGCGGCGTCGAGATCGGTACCTGGTAATACGGTGATTTTCGGCCTGAGGGTAGCAGAAATAAAGCGACCCGCGCCCCCTTTTAATACTTCGCCCGTTGCCACCGGCGAGTCCTGATATTCCATGACCGTAATGCCGGCATCTGAGGCCAGATGTAAGTACCACAGCATGTGACAGGCAGAGAGAGAAGAGAGCAGGAGATCTTCCGGGTTCATTTTGCCGGGATCGCCGCCCAGTAATGGATCATTTGAACAATGAATGGGTTCTTTTCCCTTTACCGCGATATCCCAGGTTCGGGCATAAGCCTTGTAACCAGAGGTACCCGTGCCCTGATTGCCGGTCCATGTGATATGACTGGTATAAGCATGTTCCATTGGTTTGCCTTTCTCTAGAGAGGGATGAATTTCTTCACTGCGGTATCGTCCAGGTGCATTGCCTGAACGAAGCCGCAGGTAGAATCGCAAGGTTGTCATAACGTTGGCTAGAATGGCATAATGGTATACCATTTATGAATGATGTAAAGAGAGCCAAATGAACGCTGCTACCCGTTCGACCGCCGACATCCTTGCCAGTGAGTTAAAAATCTTAATCAACAAGGGGGCATTGCGAGATGGCGACCGGCTTGTGGAGCGCGACCTGGCCTGCCAGTTTTCTGTCAGCCGTATCCCAATGAGAGAAGCGATACAGCAGCTTGAGCGCGAAGGTCTGGTTGAGATTTACAGAAATCGCGGCGCGGTGGTGAAAACGCTGACGGCCGCAGATGTCGATGAAATTTATCAGCTGCGGGCACTCCTGGAAGGTGAAGCCATTTTTCATAGCCTGGAAAATATGGACCCGGAAACGCTTGCCCGGGCAGAGCTGGTGCATCAGCTGCTGAGCAGCGCTTCTGAACCCGAGCAGCAGGGGAGGTATAACCGGGAGTTTCATGAACTGCTGTATCGGAAGTGTAACAATCAGCGCCTGTTGAAGATGATCGGTGAATTGCGCGAGCAGATTGAAAGATATGAGCTTTTTCAGAACAGACTGCTGTCGGATACGCTGAAATTCCAGGATGAGCATCAGCAGATCCTGATGGCCTGCCAGCAAAATAATCCGCAGGAGGCTCGGGCATATACCGTGAAACATATTCTTTCAGCAGGCGAAACCCTTCGCGCCTATATTGTAAGCCGTTAATGGTTGCGTAAAGCGGCTGCGTTGTTCAGGCATAAATTGCAATCCGTCTCAGCTCAATGCTATAAGAAAAGAGCCGTTATAATGGCGCTTATGTTTTATCTGTAAAGAATAAGTGAAGGTCAGATAATGATTACGTCAGTGCAGCCAACCACCACCGTCACCACCACGACCGTAACCTGCGGTGATGTGGGCGTATCTGTGACCGGCTCCTGACAAACAGATCCTCACTCCCCGCCAATGTGGACGGGGAGCGTCTTCTCCGTTCGTGACAGACTGAATGGAGACCCATCATGATTTCATCTGAACATGTCCTGTTAATTATCGATATGCAGCAGGGGCTTTTCCGTGGCCCGGTTTCCCCGTATCAGGCCGATGCGCTTCTGGCGAACGTTTGCCTGCTGATTGAAAAAGCGAGACAGGCTGAGGTGCCAGTCTTCTTTGCCCGCCATACCGGGCCTGACGACTCTCCGTTCTCCGCGCAAAGTCCATTAACCCAACTGCTGCCTGAGATGGGGGTTAACTGCGAGCGGGATATCGTTTTGATTAAAAAATACCCCTCCTGTTTCCAGCAAACTGACCTTGAGCATCAGCTCGCCCAGGCCGGCGTAAAACAGCTGGTTATTGCCGGGATGAAAACCGAATTCTGCGTGGACACGACCTGCCGAGCGGCATCGGCGCTGGGATTACGGACGGTGTTGATCTCGGATGCGCACTCAACCATGGATAACGAACGTTTATCAGCGCCTGACATCATTGGCCATCACAATGTCACCCTTGCGGGGCCCTTTGTGACGCTGTCGACTGCGGCAGAGTGGCGCTTTTCGGCAGAGAAATAAGGATGAAGAAAGGGAGCCTGAGGGCTCCCGTTCGCGACGCCTGCTCATCCGGTTTTACTGCGTAGGGCGACGCAGGGTGGAGGCGGGGTGACGCCGGAGCGCCTCTTCGGGACGCACCGGGCGCCGCACCAGCTCGCCGCCGCAGTTCGGGCAATGGCCGTTCAGCCGGGCCGTCATGCAGTCCTGGCAAAAGGTACACTCGAACGAACAGATAAACGCTTCGGGTGAGTCTGGCGGCAGATCTTTATCACAGCATTCGCAATTCGGGCGTAACTCGAGCATGACCTTCTCCTGTGGTTAATGGCGGTATCCGCCACGGCGGGCCAGCGGATACTGTTTTTATATCACGGCCCGCACTGGCCGCCGAAGGGTTTCGCTGCGTTAACCTCCGCCTCAAAGCGTTGCCTTTCCGGGCTGCATCCCCGGCACGAGGATCACTTTGCGGCATGCCTCTTCACGCTTCTCAAAGATCTGATAGCCGCGCGCGGCCTCCTCCAGCGGCATATGGTGCGTGATAATCTCCTCCGGGGTGAGCAACCCTTGCTCAATTAGCGCCAGCAGATCCGGCAACCAGGCATGGACGTGGGTTTGCCCCATTTTGAAGGTCAGCCCCTTATCAAAGGCATCGCCAAACATAAATCCATGAATGAAACCAGCGTAAACCCCGGGCACGCTGACGATGCCGCCGCGGCGCACGGCGGCGATGCACTGGCGCAGCGCTTTCCCGCTGCTGCCCTCGATTTTCAGGGTGCTGAGGACGGTTTCCGTGAGGCTGCCTTTCGCCTCGAAGCCGACGGCGTCAATCACCGCGTCGACGCCGCGATGGCCGGCGGTGTTGTCGATAATCCACTGCGCCGGGTCGTCATGGTGGTCGAAGTTTATCGGGATCGCGCCATAGCGCTGCTGCGCGAAGTCGAGTCGGTAATCATTATGATCAATGATGAATATCTGCTCTGCGCCATTGAGCCTGGCGCAGGAGGCGCAAAGCAGGCCAACCGGGCCGGCGCCAAAAATAGCCACGCTGCTGCCGGGTTTGACCTCGGCGTTTTTTACCGCCTGCCAGGCGGTGGGCAGAATATCCGACAGAAACAGCACCTTTTCATCGGGTAAGGTGTCCGGCACTTTAAACGGGCCGGTATTGGCTTTGGGAACCCGCACATATTCCGCCTGGCCGCCGGGGATCCCGCCGTACAAATCACTATAGCCAAACAGCGCCGCGGGTGGCGAAATACCTTTGCGATTGAGCGTCGCCCCCTGGCCGCTATTGGTGCTTTCGCAGGCGGCATATTGCTGCAGGCGACAAAAGAAGCAGTCTCCGCAGGCAATGACAAACGGGATAACCACCCGATCGCCTTTACGAACCGCGGTGACGTCCGAACCGGCGTCCACCACTTCCCCCATAAATTCATGGCCGAAAATATCACCATGGTGCGTGCCGGGGATCTTTCCGCGGTAAAGGTGCAGATCGGAACCGCAGATCGCCGTCGCCGTGACGCGCAGAATAATATCGTCCGGCGCCTCAAGGGCCGGGTCGGGCATGGTGTCAACGCTGACATGATGGGGGCCATGATAAGTGAGTGCTTTCATAGAGTCTTCTCCTGGAGAGAATGGCTGATCGCATCAGGCGCAAAGGCAAAGTGACCTGACGCTAATGCCGCCGATAAACCACCGTGAAAATAAAGCGTAGAGTACTAATAATGGAACTGCATGATATTCCAGTCGCTGAATATATGCCACGCTTCGCTTATTTATTGGCGTTATTTGCCTGTTTCCCCTGAATATGCCAGGCTTAATCGGGCATGATATTCGCTCCATTTTATTTTCCAGCCGCTTCCCCAGCGGCTTTTTTTTTGCCTTAAAAACAAGAAAAATTCCTAATTTCAGTCGGGCTACAGGCAATACTGCCGCTTCGTTATATAACCCAACGGGAGTAACCCGCCGGTATAAATAATTCTTTGCCGCATGGGGGGGCTCTACGCATTATTTCCCTGAACACAGTAAGTTAGCGGAAATGTGCCGTCTGGTTGTTTTTGATATGTTTTATAGAATTATTCCGAATTGCTGCTAAAAGGTATCGGAAACACCGGATAATAATTTGACTAACCAGCATTACCCGCTAGATTTAAATATCGAACGACGAGTGATACGGAATATTTTCGTATCGTACTGACATAACCGATATACATGAGGTGAAAATATGGCAGAGCATCGTGGTGGTTCCGGTAATTTTGCTGAAGACCGTGAAAAAGCTTCTGAAGCAGGTCGTAAAGGTGGTCAGCACAGCGGCGGGAACTTTAAAAATGATCCGCAGCGTGCGTCCGAAGCGGGTAAAAAAGGCGGACAAAACAGCCACGGCGGTGGCCGCAAGTCTGATAATTCCTGATTATCCTTTTCCTTGCACCCTGAAGTGAAAGTATCTCCTGCGAGTCTGTCACGGGCTCGCAGTTATTTTCTGACTCCAGAAGGTATTTCTATGAATATGAAAAGCATTGAAGATGTATTTATTCACCTGCTCTCAGATACCTACAGCGCAGAGAAACAATTAACCCGCGGGCTGGCTAAACTGGCCAGAGCGGCGTCCAGTGAAAAACTCAGCGCGGCGTTCAATGCTCATCTTGAAGAAACCCAGGGCCAGATTGAACGTATCGACCAGATCGTTGAGCAGGAATCCGGTCTGAAAATCAAACGCATGAAATGCGTGGCCATGGAAGGATTAATTGAAGAGGCCAATGAAGTCGTTGAGAGCACGGAAAAAAATGAAGTACGTGATGCCGCGTTAATTGCCGCTGCGCAAAAGGTCGAGCATTACGAAATTGCCAGTTACGGTACCCTGGTGACCCTGGCGGAACAGCTGGGTTATAAAAAAGCGGTCAAACTGCTGACCGAAACCCTGGAAGAAGAAAAACAAACCGATGTGAAATTAACCGACCTGGCGGTAGGTAATATTAATAAAAAAGCAGAAAAATAAACGCTCCCTGACACGAGGAAATCACGATGAATCACATTGAACATTATCATGACTGGCTACGAGATGCGCATGCCATGGAAAAACAGGCAGAATCCATGCTGGAATCAATGGCTGGCCGTATCGATAATTATCCGGATCTCCGTGCCAGAATCGAACAGCATATTAATGAGACCAAACGGCAAATTACCGTGCTGGAAGAGATCCTCGACCGCAACGAGATTTCGCGCTCGGTGATTAAAGATTCGATGAGTAAAATGGCGGCTCTCGGCCAGTCCATCGGCGGGATGTTTCCTTCCGATGAAATAGTCAAAGGCTCGATCAGCGGGTACGTCTTCGAGCAGTTTGAGATCGCCTGCTATACCTCTCTGCTGGCGGCGGCTGAAAAAGCGGGCGATACCGCTTCCATTCCGGCCATTGAGGCCATCCTGGCGGAAGAGCAGGCCATGGCCGACTGGCTGATCAAACATATTCCTCAGACCACGGAGCAATTTCTCCTGCGTTCAGATGCTGACGGCGTAGAAGCGAAAAAATAACCAGGAGGCAGGCCTATGTTTCGTCATGTGAAACAACTGCAGTATACCGTGCGCGTTGCTGAACCCAATCCGGGGCTCGCGAATTTACTGCTCGAACAGTTTGGCGGCCCTCAGGGCGAGCTGGCCGCCGCGTGTCGTTATTTCACTCAGGGATTAAGCGATGACGATCCCGGCCGCAAAGACATGCTGATGGATATCGCGACAGAGGAGCTGAGCCATCTGGAGATCATTGGCACCCTGGTCGGCATGCTAAATAAAGGCGCCAAAGGGGCGCTGGCGGAGGGCACCGAAAGCGAGGCGGAACTCTATCGTTCGCTCACCGCCAACGGCAACGACAGCCATATTACGTCGTTACTGTACGGCGGCGGTACCCCGCTGACCAATTCGGCGGGCGTGCCGTGGACGGCGGCCTACATTGATACTATCGGCGAACCCACCGCCGACCTGCGGTCGAACGTCGCGGCGGAGGCGAGGGCGAAGATCGTCTATGAACGGCTGATCAACGTGACCGACGATCCCGGCGTAAAAGACGCGCTGGCGTTCCTGATGACCCGCGAAGCGGCGCATCAGCTCTCTTTTGAGAAGGCGCTGCAGTCAATTCGCAACAACTATCCGCCGGGCAAACTGCCGCCCATTAGCGAGTACGCGAACACCTACTACAATATGTCTGAAGGTGGAGAAGTACGCGGCAGCTGGAACAGTGACAAACACTTCGATTATGTCCAGGATCCGCAGCCGGCCGTGGATGGCGGAGATGGCAGCGCCTCTGTCGGCCTGACGCCGGAGCAGGAAGCGCTGTGCAAAGCGATGCTGAAGCGAACAGAGTCTGACCCGCAGGGTGATCCTTTGACCGGCGCTGAACTGGGCGCCGGTAAGCAAAACACCTCATCATCGGCTAAGTGATGTTCGCATAAGCCCCGGCTGTGGCCGGGGCGTTTCATAATGATGGGTGCGGATTATGTTTGAATTTGACGCGTTTCATCTGGCCCGACTGCAATTTGCCTTTACCGTTTCCTTCCATATTCTGTTTCCGGCCATCACCATCGGCCTTGCCAGCTACCTTGTGGTGCTGGAAGGGATGTGGCTGCGAACCCGGGATAACGTCTGGCGCTCGCTCTACAACTTCTGGCTGAAAATTTTCGCCGTCAATTTTGGCATGGGCGTGGTTTCCGGATTAGTCATGTCCTATCAGTTCGGCACCAACTGGAGCGGATTCTCCCAGTTTGCCGGCAGTATTACCGGCCCGCTGCTGCTGTATGAAGTGCTGACCGCCTTCTTCCTCGAAGCGGGATTCCTCGGCGTGATGCTGTTCGGCTGGAGCAAGGTGCCGCCGGCGCTGCATTTTTTTACCACCTGCATGGTAGCCCTTGGCACCCTGGTCTCCACCTTCTGGATCCTCGCCTCCAATAGCTGGATGCAGACGCCGCAGGGTTTTACCCTCGAAAATGGCCACCTCATCCCGCAGGACTGGCTGGCGATTATCTTTAACCCCTCATTCCCGTATCGCTTGTTCCATATGGCGATCGCCGCGTTTCTCAGCAGCGCCATGTTCGTCGGGGCCTCCGCCGCCTGGCATCTGCTGCGCGGCAACGACTCGCCGGCCATCCGCAAAATGCTGTCGATGGCGATGTGGATGGCGCTGCTGGTGGCGCCCATCCAGGCGGTGGTGGGGGATATGCATGGCCTTAACACCCTTGAGCATCAGCCGGCGAAGATTGCGGCGATTGAAGGACACTGGGAAAACCGGCCGGGCGAGGCCACCCCACTGCTGCTGTTTGGCCTGCCGGATATGGAAGAGGAGCGGACCCGCTATGGCCTGGAGATCCCGGCGCTGGGCAGCCTGATCCTCACCCACAGCCTGCATAAGCAGGTGCCGGCCCTGAAAGATTTCCCGAAAGAGGACCGGCCCTATTCGCCCGCCGTGTTCTGGTCGTTCCGTATCATGGTTGGGATGGGCGTGTTGATGATCGCCTTAGGGATCTGCAGCGCATGGCTGCGCTATCGGCGGCGGCTGTACCATTCGCGTCCCTTCCAGTGGTTTGCGCTCTGTATGGGGCCCGCCGGTCTTATTGCGCTGGTCGCCGGGTGGGTGACCACCGAGATGGGCCGTCAGCCGTGGGTGATCTACGGTTTGCTGCGCACCCGGGACGCGGTGTCGTTGCACAGTACGCTGCAGATGGCTATCAGCCTGCTGGTGTTTATCGTGGTCTACTGCGCGGTGTTTGGCGTGGGGTATTACTATATCTTCCGGCTTATCAAAAAAGGGCCGCAGCCGGTGACGGAGCTGACCTCGCAAACCGCAGGCACCCCGGCGCGTCCGCTCTCGGCGGCAGAGCCGGTGCGGGATGAGGAGAACGCATCATGAGCATCGATATCTCGGTGATTTGGTTTGTCATCATTGTCTTCGCCACGTTGATGTATATCGTGATGGATGGTTTCGATCTAGGCATCGGGATGCTGTTCAGCGTGGTGCATGACGCCGAAGAGCGCGATGTAATGGTTAACAGCGTGGCGCCCGTCTGGGATGGTAACGAAACCTGGCTGGTGCTCGGCGGGGCAGGGCTGTTCGGCGCGTTTCCGCTGGCTTACGCGGTGATCACCGATGCACTGGTTATCCCGCTGACGGCGATGCTCATCGGCCTGATTTTCCGCGGCGTGGCGTTTGAGTTTCGTTTTAAAGCGGTTCCCTCGCATCGCACCTTCTGGGACTATGCCTTCGCCGGCGGCTCGCTGCTGGCGACCTTCAGCCAGGGGATTGTCGTCGGCGCCTTTATCAACGGCTTTGCGGTAGCCGACCGCCGCTTCGCCGGCTCGACGCTGGACTGGCTTACCCCCTTTAACCTGTTCTGCGGTCTGGGGCTGGTGGTGGCCTATCTGCTGTTGGGCACCACCTGGCTCATCATGAAAAGCGAAGGCGCGCTGCAGCAGCGGATGCGCGAGCTGACCCGCAAGGTGCTGCTGGCGCTGATGGTGGTGATCGCGGTGGTCAGCGTCTGGACGCCGTTGGGCTGGCGCTACGTGGCGGAACGCTGGTTTACGCTGCCCAATTTCTTCTGGTTCGTGCCGGTGCCGATCCTGGTGCTGACCCTGAGCCTGTGGATCTGGCGCCTGAGCGCGCGCCCCGCCAGCCACGCTCGTCCCTTTATCCTGACGCTGGGCCTGATATTCCTCGGCTTCAGCGGGCTGGGGATCAGCGTCTGGCCGAACATTATTCCGCCGCACATCTCCCTGTGGGATGCCGCCGCGCCGCCCTCCAGTCAGGTGTTTATGCTGCCGGGGGCGCTGCTGATCATCCCGGTGATCCTGATGTATACCGCCTGGAGCTATTACGTCTTTCGCGGCAAAGTGTCCGGCAGTGAAGGCTATCACTGAGAGGACAGCAAGTCGGCTACTGATGATTGACCGGCGCGCCGCGCCGTCCGGTCAGGGATGACCGAAATGGTCGCGGACAGACCGGCGACCCGCTCCACCCCCGCGGGCAGGGTATCGATATGGATACGCACCGGCACACGCTGCGCCAGCCGCACCCAACTGAACGTTGGCTCGACCTGCGGCAGGCCCAGGGCGCCGGTTTCATCATTGGTATCGCCGATCCCGTGCCCGATGCTCTCCACATGGCCGGTAATAACCGGGTCGTAGCCCATCAGCGTGATGTGCGCGGTATCGCCAATGTGGATGTGGCGCAGACGGGTCTCTTCAAAATACCCCACCACCCAGAAGCTCTGACCATCGATAATGGCGACGGTCGTCACCCCGGCGGTGGCATAGTCGCCGGGGCGCAGCCGGAGATGGGTCACGTAGCCGGATACCGGCGCCCGCACGGTGGCATGCGCTACATTCAGCTGCGCCAGCGCCAGTGCCGCCAGCGCGCCCTGGTAGTTAGCGGCCGCGACGCTGGCCGCGCTGTTGGTCTGTTTCAGATCTTCGCTGGAGATGACGCCCTGGATCTGCGCCCGACGTCTGGCGGCATCCTGGCGCATCGCCATCTCCTGGCGTCGGGCTTCCACCTCCGCCTGAGCGCTGCTGACCGCCAGCTTCAGCCAGCGCGGATCGATGGTATAGAGTACCTCTCCCCGATTGACCCACTGGTTGTCTTTCACCGCCACGCTGGCCACCGGCCCCGAGACATTGGGGGCGATCTGCACCACGTCGGCCCGCATCCGGCCATCGCGGGTCCAGGGCGTCTGCGCCTCCTGTTTCCAGAAAATGAAAGCCAGTAGCGCGGCGGCGGCGACGGCGCCTAAGGTCAGGGCATAGCGGCCCAGAAGTGTCAGATACAGTGTCATACGGATAACCCCAGCGTGTGAACGCCCTGCAGGAGCAGGAAGAAAAGCGCGATAAAAAGGGACAGCCCCCACAGCGGCCGGCACGGCAGGCGACCCGGGCCGCGGGCGGAGAAGATAAGCGGTTGCAGCAACAGTGTAGCGAGCAGGGCGATAAGGCCGACAATCAGCAGCCCGGGGAAAAATACCCCGCCCAGCGCGAGGTCACGCATGGTTCTGGCTCTCCTCAGGCTGGTGTAAGGCGCAATACAGCGCGATGAGCGCTTCCGCGCGTTCGCGCGAGGCGGCATCGGTCGCCGGTAAAGCCTGGGCCAGCAGCGCATTGACCGGTTGCTCCAGGGCCGTCATGTCCGGCTGCGGGTTCAGCGCGTCCAGGAGCGCTTGCACTGCGTCCGCCGACGCACTGTCCGCCTGCTGATAGCGACGGCGCAGATGGATCACGGCGAGACCGGTACGAATATCGCGCAGCATCTTGTCAAGCAACTGACCGGCTGCCGGTCCGCTCTGCGGCAGGCGGGGCAGCAGTAATGCGGTACGGTCGATCATCAGGTTGGTCCAGCGGTGGGCATTGTGCGCCAGCCGGCCGCGAGCGGCGCGGCGGATATCGCGCTGGCACAGCGTCAGCAGACGACGGATAGCGGTTTCCG
Organism: Klebsiella sp. TF21-TM; assembly: GCF_019753495.1. NCBI lineage: Bacteria > Pseudomonadati > Pseudomonadota > Gammaproteobacteria > Enterobacterales > Enterobacteriaceae > Klebsiella > Klebsiella sp. TF21-TM. The sequence goes on from NZ_JAIJYL010000006.1 coordinate 31,708, forward strand.
CCTGCACGGTTTGCAGCAGGCGCATACCAAACGCCGCATAACCGACGGCGATAAACAGCGCGAGCGCGGTATTGATCGCCGTCGCGAAGTCGCCGCGGTAGCTGGCCCCCAACTCGCACAATATCGGCAGCGTCAGGGTGATGCCCATCGCCATAAAGGTGGTGGCTGGCCGCGCCTGCAGCGAGCCGGCCAGCAGATAGACCGGGGCGAGCACCGCCGCCAGCAGCGCAAATTCGTTCACCTGCGGCAGCAGGACGAAGCTGTAGAGCAGGCTGAACAGCACGCCCCACACGCAGCCGATCAGGTATTTCACCAGATGCGCCGCCGGCGCGTCGAAGCTGGCGAACAGGCTACAGCAGACCCCGAGGATCGAGACCGCGGTGCCGCCATCGGGCCAGGCGGATCCTATCCAGATCAGGCAGCCGCTAAGGATGATGACGAAGGCGCCGAAGGAAGTCCGCAGGGCGCTGAGCGGATCGCGATGGAAAACATAACCCTTCGCCGCGCCGGCGTCGGGGGGCAGGGCAGGCGACCGCCGACGATAAACCGCCTTCGCCAGCCGCTCGCTCTCCTGCAGGAGGCGGATGGCTTCCGCCAGATGGCGCGCCAGGCTGAGCCGCAGCGCCTCGTCCATGGTCTGCGCGTCAGCAGCGTACCGGACGATGAGCCGCTCGCAGCGGGAGAGCAGTCCGTCTGCCGAGGGCGGCGTCCTGGCGGCTTGCGGGCCTGTCAGCCAGGCCTCTGCCTCCGCCAGCAGCGCCTGCAGGTCGTCAGGTGGCGGCCCGCTCCTCTGTAAACGGTCATATAATTCGCCATTGACGATCAACAGTCGCGCCAGCCGGTCGTGGATCGCTTTTCTCGCCTGGCGGTGAGGGACAGACTGGCCGTCATCCCAGGGCAGGTGGTGGTTGATGCCCTGGAGAAACTGCAGGCTCAGCGCCAGCCGCAGCGTTTCCGCCGCCACCGGCTTGCCTGCCAGCGTATCGGCGATCCGCTGGCGGGCGGTTGCCAGCGTCTGTGCCAGCGTGCTGTTAAACCGCCCGGCGATGCGCACCGGCAGCACGAAGCGATGGATCAGGCCGGCGCATAAGATACCGATGGCGATCTCTTCCACCCGGGTGACGGCGAGATCAAAGATCGTCCCGGGCGCGGAGACGGCGGGAAAGCCAATCAGGCTCGCAGTGTAGCCCGCCAGCAGGAAGGCGTACCCGCGCGGCGTGCGTTCAAGCAGGGACAGGCAGAGGCTACCCGCGATCCACAGGGCCAGCACGACGCTGCACAGGATCGGCTGGTTAACGAAGGTGGGCACGATGATCACGGTGGCCGCCGCGCCGACGACGGTCCCGACCAGCCGATAGACGCTACGGCTCAACGAGGCGCCCGCCGAGGTCTGCGAGACGATATAGACGGTGATGATGGCCCAGGAAGGCCGCTGCAGACCGATGGAGAGCGCGAGATAGTAAGCCAGCATCGCCGCGGCGAAACTCTTCGCGGCATAGATCACCGCCTGGCCATCGCTGCGCAGCGTGGCTGAGGGTGTTTGCGGCATGAAACGGCGCGCGACGGCGCCTGCGGCCCATAGCCAGCGGGCCTGACGAAAGAGGATGATGTTCATGCCGCCGATTATTGCCGGCTTGCGCTTGCGGAGAAATACTCTATTCTGTCAAAAAATACCTGAATCTTGCCAACCGTATGCCATCACCCTTTGCCAATACGCTGTACGATCCGGACGCGTCTTCCTGCCCGGCCGTCGCGCGCCATCTTGATTTTGTCGAGTATGAAGCCGAAGTGCCGGTGCATAGCCATCGCAAAGGACAACTGATTATCGTGCTGTATGGCGCGGTGCGTTGTCGGGCGGAAAATAACCTGTGGATCGTGCCGCCTCGCTGCGCGGTATGGATCCCTGGCGGTATTGCCCACAGTGTGACCGCCACCTGGAACGCGCGCCTCAACTACCTGTTTATTGAACCCGGGGCGGCGGCGCTGCCCGACAGCTGCTGCGCGCTGGCGCTCTCTTCCCTGATCCATGAGCTGGTGGGGCGGCTCACCCGCGAAGGGGCGGACTACGCGGCGGATAGCCATGCCGGGAGACTGACCCGGGTGACCCTTGACGAGCTGGCGACCATGCCGGCGCAGCGCCTGAATCTGCCCGTCTCAGCGCACCCCAAAATACGCGCCATGGCCGACAGGCTGGTGAGTCATCCTGACGATCGCAGTACCCTGCCGGTGTGGGCGAAACGTCTGGCGCTGAGTGAACGCTCCCTGGCGCGCCTGATGCAGCGGGAGACCGGCCTCACCTTCGGACGCTGGCGCCAGCAGCTGCATCTGATTATTGCCCTGCAGGAGCTGGCCAGCGGCGTTTCGGTACAAAACGTGGCGGCTAAGCTGGGGTATGAGTCGGTGAATGCTTTCATTACCCTGTTTAAAAAAACGATGGGGACGACGCCGGCGCACTATTTTGCCGAACGGCAGACCGGCACTCGTTAAGAAAAAGGGACGGGCGACGACCGCTGGCCTGACGCCCGCCAGAGAGGGCGGGCAGGGACTTAGGCTTTCGGCGACTTGATCTTAATAATAAATCGCTCATTCAGCCGGGTGATCCTCGCGCCAATGTCGCCAAACTCGGTGGCGATTTTAAAAAAATCGTCCGCGGCGACGTCGAAATCGAGTTCAATTTTCTGATGTTGTCCTGTCGCCAGTAATTCATAGAAATGGTCAAGGCTGCGGGCTTTTTCGCTGGGCATCGTATTTCTCCATGGTCAACCAATCAGCAGGGCGTTTATGACTTATCGCGCTTTCCGGATTATTCAGCAGAATGGCAATGGGGCCTGATATAAGATTATGCAATGACAGTAAGAGTGGGGTAGGGCGATATTATTCCGTGTTGTTAAACCGTGCGGTCGCGCGTTTGCCGGCGATACCATGACGGCAGGAACAATCCTGTGGCGTCGGCTGATGATAGACATTGTTTGATGACAATTTGATGTCAGTAAAATGAACCTGCAAGGGCTCGGGATTTCATATCGCTAAATAATTTTTATTCTGTGGCTGATAAGGTAGTTCTTAACTACTTTATGGTGATGGGGCTTTATTTTTTATGGCCAACGGCGAGGGAACAACGATGCAATTACTTGATTTATTCGCAGGCTTATTGTGGTTAAGCAGCGTTATTTTCCTGCTGTTTGTTCTTGATGTGGTCATCACCCGTTATCTTTATCGTAAATAACCGGCAGCGGCGACGGCGCTCGGCGTAGGGTACAGCGCCGGAGGATGATAGTATAACGCCGGGACTGATTCAGGAAGGAATGCGCGGTGGCCGGGAGAGTTGATTACGATATTGAAAAATACCAGTTTACCGAAGCCGGTGAAACGTCGCGACTGCGGGAGCAGTGGCGCGAAGTCTATCAGGAGTGCCGTCAGCTGCAGGCCGGGGCAGAGGAGCGCCTGCGCATTGCGTTACTGAACGTCGACTATGTCACCAGCTTCGAGCTGCCTTTTCGCCTGCTGCTGGTCCGCGCGCCGCAGCTGATCGCCGACGTCCGCGAGACGCTGCAGCTCAGCCGTAAAGCCGCCGTTTTCAACGGCAAACGTTACGGCTGCGTCTACAGTTTGAAGCAGGATTTACAGGCTGTACCGGAGAGCTTTCATTACCACCTGACAAACCGCATTCGTCGCGTCGAAGCGACGGGCCTGACGGCGGCGCCGTACCAGCAGATCGCCCGGGAGATTAAACCTGCCCGGGATCGACTCCGCCAGGCATTAATCGCCGGCCTGCCGGTTACCGCGCTTGATGCCCTGTTCTGGTTCGGCAGTCAGCGGGTGGCGGCGGACATTGCCCAGCTGCGCCGGTCCGGTATGGCTATTGTCACTGAGGAGGTGGAGGTCAGCGACAATCTGTTCAATACCACCCGGCGGGTACCGGTTTATCGTCTGACCAGCGCGTGAGCGGGTCTCGCTTCGCCCAGCCGCTGCCTCTGCAGGCAGTCGACCATTGCGCCATCAAACCAGACGCACAGCCCTCTGGCGGCATGCCGCGGAGCCGGTTCCCGCCACGCGCTGACGCTGAGCATGATCAGCATCAGCGCCAGCGGAACCACGTATATTCTTTTCACTTCCCTTTTCCCGCTTCGCCTTTTCTGCCAGTAAGGTAGCGGGAAAATATGACGTTTCGTTGACCCGGCTGCCTGATTTATCGCCCGCAGAAGGCATGGCCGGCGGGGCGTGCCGGGTGATGCGTTATTCATCTTCGGCATAACAATATGACAAAAACTGGCGGCTTGTTTTTTTCGTTTTTATTACATCATGCTTTTTATCCTGCAGGGAAAAAGCATGATGTCGCCATGCCTGGCGGCGGGGTTATCTTGTAACTGGCTGGTTTGAAACGATATTTTGATTGTGATTTACGCGGGTCTGACAGCGGGGGCAAATTTATATTAATTCACTTTACCGATCAATAAATTATATCTTGATAGCTTTTAGCTATCGAATGTTTCTTATCGATCATTTTAAACTATTTTTGTTAGCGGGAAATATATGACATGCTTTAACCCTTTCTTATTTCTGGTATTTTTTAAATGGTTAATGAAAACGTGAAAAATACCTCTTATCGCTTCGTTCTGGAGCCCGCTATTAGCGATGGTGGCGGCTACCACTCGTGGGAATTGCTCACTAAAGACATTATAGCACCCGCACAAAATAACACCTCAGCGCCCACGTTTTCTTTCTCCACGCTCACCGAAAGCGATAAGCTTGCACTATTTACCCGACAAATCGAGTTGCTTTCCGTATTTGATTTTTCCCAGGTCGATAATAAGCCGATCTCTCTGAATATTGATGATTTATTAAGCCATTTTATTCTGACCGACCGCTATCTCTGTGATTTTCTGCGCTCCTGTAAAAACATTGCTCTGGAAATAAATGAGAATTTTCATGAATTTATCGCTGGCCGTGAACTGACGGCGCTGAGCACGCTGGCGGCGCTTTGCCCGGTCTGGCTGGATGACTTTGGGCGCGGACGAACGACGTTCCGGCTGCTGGAGCGATTTCGCTTTGATTGCGTCAAAGTGGATAAAGACTATTTCTGGGACAAAGAAAACGATCCCGCATTGCCCGGGCTGTTACAGGCTATTCATACCCTGACCGGGCATGTGATTGTGGAGGGGATCGAAACCGAAAAGCAAAAACGGCTCATCACTGCGGCCGGGGATATCATTGGTCAGGGCCGTTACTGGAAGGATGAATATATCTTTCTTTGCTGCTGAGCGCCCGCCGGGGCCAGGTTTCGGTTACCTGCCATTCTTTTCTTATCCAGTTTTAAACGAATGCTTTGTTACAGATAGTCTTTATTCCCGCGATGATAATCCAGTCTCTTTTACTTGCCTGAAGGATAACTCATTGTGAATACACGCTTGCGTAACACCCTGATCGCCATTGCGCTGACCACCTGCTTCACCGCCGCCAGCCAGGCGTCGACCTCGGCTGACGTGCCGTCTGTCTCGCAGGACCCGGTCGTCCAGCACCTGAAGCTGAGTGAGGATCAGGTCGCCAAAATCCAGGCGCTGCGTCAGGGCTTCGAGAACAGTGTGAGCCAGATTAAAATCAGCGGCTATCAGGACGGCGCCCTGGCCGACGTGATTCACTCCGGGAAATGGGATGAAGCCAAAGTCAAACAGCAGCTGGCTGCCTTTAGCCAACTGGATCAGCAGGTGCGCTATTATCGCGTGAAATACTACTTCGACGTCAGCCAGGTGCTGACCGCCGAGCAGCGTGAGCAGGTGAAAAAAGACCTCGCCGCGGCGATCAACTAACCCGCCTCCGCCATCCGCTCCGGATGGCGCTGCATCGGACGACAGACGCCGCGTTTCCGGCGCCTGTCGCCCCGCTTGACTGACTTACTGACCGTGGCCGTTTTCCAGACGGGCAAAATACTCCGGGGCAAACGGACGCGGGTCGACATCGGCAAACGGCGCACGCTCAAAGTGCGCTTTCAGCGCCCAGGGAACCGTGCAGTCAAAAATCGTCTTGCAGCTGATACCTTCCCCGCGGATCGACGGACTGTATTCCGGCGTCTGGGAAGGATCGAGCTGGTGACCGCGGATACCGGGGAGGGTGGTGATGCTGACATCCCCCTGCATGCGGGTGGTCATCGCCCACAGGATATCGTCGCTGTCAAAGATATCGACATCCTCATCAACCAGAATGATGTTTTTCAGTTCGGAATAGGTCGCCAGCGCCAGCAGCGCAGCCTGTCCCTGACGTCCTTCGTCGGCGGGCTGACGTTTTTTCACCTGCAGGATCCCCAGAAACTTACCGCCGCCCGCGGTGTGGGCATAGACGTTTTGTAAAAAGCCCGGGATGGCGGCCTCGACGGCATTCCAGATACTGGCTTCGGTCGGCAGCCCGGCGAGGGTGGTATGTTCTTCCCCCGGTCCCACCAGCGTCTGCAGGATGGCATTGTGCCGCATGGTTACCGCTTTGACTTTGATCACCGGCAGCGACGGGTTGGCGCCGCCGCAGTAGCCGGGAAATTCCGGCATCGCGTGGCCGCTGTTGGTGTGTTGATCTTCTCTGACGCGCACGCCGGGAAGCAGTTCGCCTTCAATGACGATCTCGGCGCGGGCGATGGCTTTCTCCGGGACGCTGACGCCCTGCACCAGCTCCACCGGGCGCTGACGCAGCGCGCCGGCGACGCCCAGTTCGTTATAGCCAAACGGCGTGGTGGGGGCTTCGAAGCAGGCGCCAATATAGATGGCCGGATCGAGACCCATGTTGATGGTTATCGGCAGCGGTTTGCCGGCAGCCTCGGCTTTCTGGCGAAACACTTCGATATGGCGGCCGGCGGCAAGAAACATCGACAGCTCATCCCGGCCCTGCACGCACAAGCGGTGGATGGTGACGTCGGTGAGCGAGGCGTCGTCAGGATCGCTGGCCAGCGCCAGGCCCAGGCAGAAGAAGGGGCCGGCGTCGATCGGGGTGTTGGTGGGTGCCGGGAGCAGGGTGCGCAAATCAAAGTCCGGATCGTCGGCCAGAAAAACCTGCTCCTGACAGGGGGCGCTGCCGGCCGGAACCACCACCGGCGCAACCGGTGTTTTCACCGCTTTACCCACCTCCAGCGCCAGCTGCGAAGCTTCGCAGCCCAGCAGCAGCGCCGCCCGCTGGCGGCTGGCGTGCATGCCCACCAGAATGCGTGAATGCGGATAGCCTTTAATATTGTTAAACATCATCGCCGGGCCTATGCGGGTGGGGCGCTTCACGGTGCCGCCGGCGCCGATATGACGATAGACGCCGGCCAGCTCGGCGTTAGGGTCCACCGGATGATTGGTTTCGAGGTATTGATTGTCATGCTGTTGCAGCAGCGCGATGGCGTCGCGCAGATCCTGAATCGGTGCGGTCATGATGTTCTCCTTAGCGTGTCGATGCGCACAGTATGCTTCGCAGGCTAATGGTTATCAATTGCATCATTCATGCGTTATTGATAAGATTTTTGTTATCAATAAAACCCATGGAGTCCGGCCATGTCCTTGCGAGCGTTACGCCATTTTGTGGTCGTTGCCGAAGAGTTACATATGCACCGGGCGGCGGAGCGGTTACATATCGCCCAGCCCGCCCTCAGCCAGCAGATTAAACAGCTCGAGCAGCGTCTGGGGGTGGTGCTCTTCTCCCGCGCCAACCGCCGTCTGACCCTGACCGCCGCGGGCGAGGCCTTTTGGCAGAAGACGCGGCTGGCGCTGGAGATGGTCGACCAGGCGGCACTGGACGCCCAGCGCACCGCGCGGGGCGAGCAGGGAAGGCTGCATCTGGGGTATGTCTCCAGCGCGATGTACGACAGTAAACTGCCGGGGCTGCTGCGCGAGCTGCGCGCCGACTGGCCGGGGATTGAGCTGTCGCTGGTGCATGGCGATGTGCAAATGCTCTACGAAGCGCTGCTGGATCTGCGCCTGGATATCGCCATCATCCGCGCGCCGCTGGCCTCGCCGCCGGAGGCGCTGGTGGTCAGGCCGTTTGTGCGGGAAAAGCTCTGCCTGGCGCTCTATCAACAGCATCCGCTGGCGGGCGTGGGGGCGCTCAATCTGGCCTCATTGCGCGCGGATAACTGGATCTCGCTTGACGATCCGCAGGGCACCGGGCTGGAGCAGGTGTTTATTGACGCCTGCCGCGTCGCGGGCTTTACGCCGCAGGTGGCGCAGCGGATTAACGACGTCACCTCGATGATTAGCCTGGTCTCCGCCGGGGTCGGGGTGGCCCTGGTTCCGGTCTCGGCGCGGGCCTTACGCCTCGATAACGTGGTGTATATCGATCTTCAGGACCGGCTGGCGGAGAGTGAGCTGAGCATGGTTTACCACCGCCATATTCGTTCGGCGGTGGTGCGGAAAGTTATCTCGCTGCTCAATGCGACCGAGCAATCACCCGGTTAGCTGGTCTTCAGGCGGCCAAAGCTGACAATCCTTGAGCGGCCCAGCTCTTTCGCCCGGTACAGCGCGGCGTCCGCCGCGCGCAGCAGGCTGTCGCTTTGGGTATGCTGCGGGTAGCTGGCGATGCCAATCGACACATCCACCTGGCCTATCTCGGTCAGACCATCGCGCAGCGTCATCGCATGCACCTGGGTATAGATCTCGCTGGCGCACTGGTGCGCCTCGGCTTCGTCAAGGCCGGGGAGCAGCACCAGAAACTCCTCGCCGCCGTAGCGGAAAGCCGTGCCGATATCGCGTACCGCACGCTGCACGATGGTGGCGACGCTCTTAATCACCAGATCCCCGGCCTCGTGGCCGTAGCGGTCATTGATGGCTTTAAAATGATCGATGTCGATCATCAGACAGCTCAGCGGGGTGTGGGTATGGACCGCCAGCGCCATCTGTGAATGCAGCGCTTCGTCAAGATGATGGCGATTACGCAGGCCGGTCAGGGAATCGAACAGCGCTTTTTCCAGCAGGGCGCTGCGTAAGCGCTGATTGGCCAGCGCCAGGCCCAGCGCTTCCGCCATCAGCTCAAGGTAGGCCCGGGAAGGGGCGTCACTGGCGGTAACGTTCTGAAAGGTCAGCAGCCCGATGGCTTCGCCCTGGGCGATGAGCGGTACGCAGAGCGACTGGCCGGCGTGCGCCTCCGGCAGATGATAGCAGGTGATATCGGGTTCGCCCTGCACCGGCGGATGGCTGAGTCCCCGACGTATCGCCCAACAGTCGTCGGGTGAAAAGGGCGTCGTCTCCCCGGCGGGCGCCAGCCACTGCGCCACGCAGCGCATCTGCCAGGGGTCGGTATCCAGAATATACAGTTTCCCGGGGATCGTCGGGGCGATATTCGGCGCAAACAGTTCCGCCACCTTAATCACATCCTCAATGGTTTCACAGCCCTGCAGACGCTGGGTCATGCGCGCCAGCAGTTCGCGGATCGCCCAGTCAGCGTCGCGCTGCTGCTCCAGCTGCTGGCGGGCCAGGCCGTTCTCGCGAAAAATGCGGATGGCCTGGGCCATATCGCCAATCTCATCCACCTGAGTAAACTGCGGCGTCTCCACCGCATAGTCCTGGGAGGCGAGACGCTGCACCACGTCGCTCAGGCGAACCACCGGGTAGAGCACCCGCCGCTTGAGAATAAAGCCGAGGACGAACAAAAACATCAGCGCGGTCAGGCCGACCATGATTTCCGACAGGGTGCGCCAGATCCGCGAGCGTTCGGTGGCCTGGTCAATGGCGACGGCGGCGCGATTTTCGAGCATCTGGCGGAAGCGATCGATCTGCGTCTGCATGCGTTCCAGCTCGGTCTCGTATGCATTGCCGTACAGCACGGCGATGGCCGCTGGCGCATCGCCGTGGGCGACATGCGTCAGGGCGGCCTGTTGTTCATCCTGCAGTTCAGCGGCAATCTGCAGGCCATCGTGGAGCAGCGCCAGCTCCTCGCGGCTGGCGCCGTTATCTTTCAATCTGGCCAGCCGCAGCTCAATGCTTTTGTCGGTCCGCTGCAGCTGCTGGTACTGCTCCAGCGTCTCCGGAGAGGGCTTAACCACGTATAGCCGGGCGAGGTCAGACAGCGCCCAGGCGTCGTTTTCCACCTCGTCGGAGAGGGTATCAAAGACCTGGCGCTGCTGTACCGCCTGGCGTTCGACGCGGTCTGCGCTGGAGGCCATGAGCATGGCGCTCCCGGAGGCCAGCGTCAGGCCGACGGTGATCCCGTAGGCCCAGTTGGTGATGGTGGCGATTCTCACCCTGTGTTTCCTTGCATGCAGATGAAGCTGTTTTAATTATAGAACCCGTCCCCGTCACGACGGCGGTCCGCTTCAGGGACGGTGCTCGCTGCGGGGGTGTTCGAGGGTCTGAAGAATGATGGCGTGTAGCGTTTCCGCATGGTGGCGCAAAACGAGAAAGACATCGCGATCCAGAGCGCCATTTATAACATCCGTTTCCATAATCTGTAAGGCCTCCTGCCAGGCCATCCCTTTACGATAAGGGCGATCTTCGGTCAGGGCGGTGAAAATATCGGCGATGGAGATAATGCGGTCGGCGAGGGTCAGGTGATCCTTTTCGAGATGCAGAGGGTAGCCGCTGCCGTCCAGTTTTTCATGATGATTCGAGGCCCAGTTGATAATGTCGCCAAGCTCGCTGTAGTCGCTAAGGAGATCCCCGGTCATGTAGCTGTGCTCGCGTACCTGGCTCAGCTCGTCGTCATCCAGCTCCCCCTCTTTTTCCAGAATAGAAAGAGGGATATAAACCTTACCAATGTCGTGCAGATAGCCGGCAACCTGTATTTGCTGGCAGATGGGCTCCGGCAGCTGCATCCAGTGGGCAAGCTGGCGGGCGATTTCCCCCACCATAATACTGTGGCTGGCGGTAAAGCTGCTGTAGGTGTCGACAATTTTGGCAATCAGCAGGCAGACATCTTTCAGACCGTCAATATCCAGATACAGCGTGTTGATGGGGGCAATAATTTCCAGCAGCCGTTGAATATGCCCGGGATGCAGGTGCTGCCAGAAGCTCGCATTTTCAGCGACCTCGCACAGGGTATCGCAGAGTAACGGATCGATCTCCCGGTGCAGGGTGACGAACTGCTCCACCACTGCCCGCGTGGGCCAGGCGGTCACGCGGCTATCCGCCGGCAGCAGCCGTTCAAAGGCATCGGCGAAATAGACAATATGCTGTTCGCGGCTGCCGCGGTGCTCCGGGCTAAAGTGGTGGTCGCGAATCAAGGGGACGATGGGCCGGAAGGTGGCTAACCCCTCGAGCATCGCCGCCCCCTGGCGCTGATGCGGATCGTGGATATTATCGATGGCATCCAGCGAATGAATGGTGCGTCTATCACCCAGTACGCCGATATCGTGCAGCAGCGCGGCGCAAAAGATGGTCTGCTGCCGCTCGGCAGGCAAGCCCAGCCTTTGCGCCAGCGTCAGGGCGATTAAGGCCGTTCGTTGCATATGCCGGTGCAGATCAGGGTTAATGATCTGAATGACGTTGGTGGTCAGCATCAGGGCCGACTTCAGGGCAATACGCATTTCTGTTCTCCGTTCGCGTCACCCGGCGGGCATAAATGACCTCGGGGGTGACGGAAGTGTCGATAATCTGATCCCAATGCGTGTTGTGTGTTGCTGAAAGGGTAAAAACTCATAATGTATGGGTTCATGGCGCCTGCCCGGTTCAGATCCAGTCATGCACCAGATTTGGGCGATGTTGATGCGAGAACCTTATTATTGTCTGATAGTTAACCATTTACCCCCCGTAAAAGATATCAATTCTGGCAAGCCCTTTGCATTAAGCAAGCGTAAGTTTGATTAATGTCTATGAAGGGAGTGACTTGTATGAATTTTAGAGCATTACTTGCCATTGCGTTACTGACGATGAGCAGCCTGGCGTTTAGCGAGACGCGCTTACCGCATATTGTCATTTTAGCCACCGGTGGGACGATTGCCGGCTCGGCGGCCAGCAATACCCAGACGACGGGCTATAAAGCCGGGGCGATTGGCGTGCAGACGCTGATTAACGCCGTGCCGGAAATAAGTAAAATCGCCCACGTCGAAGGTGAGCAGGTGGCGAATATCGGCAGTGAGAATATGACCAGCGATATTATTCTGCAGCTCTCGAAGCGGGTGAATGCGTTATTAGCCCGGGATGATGTCGATGGCGTGGTGATCACTCATGGCACCGACACCCTCGATGAAACCCCTTATTTCCTCAATCTGACGGTGAAAAGCAATAAACCGGTGGTCTTTACCGCCGCGATGCGTCCGGCGACGGCGATCAGCGCCGACGGGCCGATGAACCTGCTGGAAGCCGTCACCGTCGCCGCCGACCCGGATGCCCGTGGGCGCGGGGTCATGGTGGTGCTTAACGACCGCATCGGCGCGGCGCGCTTCGTCACCAAAACCAATGCCACCTCGCTGGATACTTTCCGGGCGCCGGAGGAGGGGTATCTTGGCGTCGTGGTGGGGGGAAAACCCCAGTTTGAAACGCGGGTGGATAAAATTCATACCCTGCGCTCGGTCTTCGATGTGCGTCAGCTGAAGGCTCTGCCGAAAGTGGTGATCATCTATGGTTACCAGGACGACCCGGAGTATATGTACGATGCGGCGATCGCCCATCATGCCGACGGTATTATTTACGCCGGCACGGGGGCGGGTTCTGTATCGGTACGTAGCGCCGCTGGTATTAAAAAAGCGCAGCAGGCGGGTATCGTGGTGGTGCGCGCCTCCCGCACCGGCAGCGGCGTGGTGCCCCCGGACGACAGCCAGCCAGGGCTGGTGGCCGATTCCCTCAACCCGGCGAAAGCGCGTATTCTGCTGATGACGGCGCTGACGCAGACGAAAAATCCGCAGCTGATCCAGCAATACTTCCACACTTATTGATCCTCTACGGCCAGGGCGTGGTTCGCGCCCTGGCCGCGTTGTTCTCTCAATGACCCGACGCGAGTGCAAACCGGCGGCGGATCATTGTCCGTCATTCACCCCCGCCTGTTTTTATGCGCGAGGCGTAAAGAAATATTTTTTTAGCAGCCGGCGAGGGCGCCATTAAAATGCCTCCGCAGGAAAAGACGAGTATTTTTAAAGCAGGCTTAAATAAGCCTATTCTTAATTATTGTCTTAAGGCGAATTTAATCTTCCTTATTCTGATAGATTAAACAGGATACATTCCACGGCGCGCGCGCTTTAATTATCACGCCCACAAATGACGATGCGACGCGATGCGCCACGCCGCTGGCCGCGCGGCTTAGCGGACGACATCTCCCCGCAGGCAGGGCGCCCCCCATGAAGAATTCGGTTTTTTCTGCTAGTAACGCGGATGATTAGCGTGAAAATGATATACATGATGAATATATTAAAAAGGCCGCAAGATTTAAGTTTACATTTGGTAACATTTGTGCCGCAATTATGTTTTTTTGTCAGCACGCAGTTTTTTACTTGCCGGAAGGAATTTCGCCGGATTAGTATTGTCGAACTTGCTGTACGTACCGCCTAATGATGATAAATGGACTCTGTTTTCCTTAAGCGTTACCACATAATTAATGTTTACAGGAAAAATCATGGCCTGCGTATTTCATAAACAACTTTTACACCCGCGCAACTGGCTGACCTGGTTCGGGCTCGGCATTCTCTGGTTGATCGTGCAACTGCCTTATCCGCTGCTGCATTTTATCGGCACCAGCGCGGGTCGTCTTTCCCGACGCTTTCTCAAACGCCGCGAACATATCGCCCGGCGCAATATTGAGCTCTGCTTCCCGGAGATGTCGCCGGCGGCGCGCGAGACCCTCATCGATCAAAACTTTATGTCGCTGGGAATGGGACTGATCGAAACCGGCATGGCCTGGTTCTGGAGCGATGAGCGGGTTAAAAAATGGTTTGATGTCGAGGGCTTTGCCAACCTTAATCATGCGCTTAGCGGCGGGAAAGGGGTGATGGTCGTCGGCGTACACTTTATGTCGCTGGAGCTGGGCGGGCGCGCCATGGGGCTGTGTCGTCCAATGATGGCCACCTATCGTCCGCACAACAGTCCGCTGATGGAGTGGGTGCAAACCCGCGGTCGCCTGCGCTCGAACAAAGCGATGATCGATCGCAACAACCTGACCGGCCTGGTACATGCCTTAAAATCAGGCGAAGCGGTATGGTTTGCTCCGGACCAGGATTACGGCCCCAAGGGCAGCGTGTTTGCGCCGTTTTTCTCCGTCCCGCAGGCGGCTACCACCAACGGCACCTATGTGCTTTCCCGTTTATCGGGGGCGAAAATGCTGAGTATCAGCATGGTGCGCAAGCTGGATCGCCAGGGCTACAGCCTGCACATTAGCGAAGTGATGAATGACTATCCGGGTGAGGATAAGCAGATCGCCGCCGGCTATATCAACAAGGTGATTGAGCGCGAGATCCTGCGCGCCCCCGAGCAGTATCTGTGGGTGCATCGCCGTTTTAAAACCCGCCCGCTGGGTGAACCCTCCGTCTATTAACCTTCCCGCACAGGCTGCGCTTTCAAAATCCCGACAGTTGGGGTAACGTGAGCCGGATCATGTTTTAGTCGTGCGCGAAGGAGTGCAGAGTGTTCGCTGAGTTTGGTGTTCTGAATTATTTGACCTACCTGGTCGGGGCGGTGTTTATCATCCTCGTCCCTGGCCCTAATACGTTTTTTGTGCTGAAGACGGGCATTGCCCACGGCGTAAAGAAAGGCTATCTGGCGGCGGCGGGCGTCTTTATTGGCGACGCGGTGCTGATGTTTCTGGCCTTTGCCGGCGTGGCGACGCTGATTAAGACCACGCCGGTGCTGTTTAACGTCGTCCGTTACCTCGGGGCGATTTACCTGCTGTGGCTGGGGGGCAAAATGCTCTATGCGGTGCTGACCCAGCGTGACGGCCAGGCCGACGCCAGCGCAGAGCCGGCGAGCGCAATCCTTAAGCGCTCCCTGACCCTGAGTCTGACCAACCCGAAAGCGATTCTGTTTTATGTGTCGTTTTTCGTGCAGTTTATCGACGTCAACGCCAAAGCACCCGGGGTGGCGTTCTTTATTCTGGCGCTGACCCTCGAGGTGATAAGCTTCTGCTATATGAGCTTTTTGATCCTCTCCGGCTCGTTTGTCACCCGCTACGTCAAAACCCGCAAGAAGCTGGCCAAACTTGGCAACAGCCTGATTGGCCTGGTTTTCGTTGGGTTCGCCGCGCGCCTGGCTACCCTGCAGTCCTGATCCCCACGGGCCGGTTACCCACAGACCGGCCCGCCGCCTCTTATTCTGCCCTGTAACAAAAACCCTTCATTTTTTATTGCATTGGTGTTACATATACAGCCGTTTATCGCTCAGCAAAAAGGAAGCCCGGATGATTCTGCAAAAACTCCTCAGCAATAAAAACTGCAAAAAATACTGTCTGTCGCTCGCGGCGGTGTTTGCTATCGCGCTGGCGGTGGTGGGACGGGCGACCTTTGGCGGCGTGGTGAGCGAGTACAATATGCCGTACTCGGAGTGGACGACGTCCATGTTCTTCCTGCAGGGGGCGATGGTGACGGTGTACAGCATCGTCTTTACCGCGCTCTTCGCTATTCCGCTCGGCTTTATTTTCCTTGGCGACGAGCGTCAGGATTAAGCGTCAATGGGCGAACCAACGTTCGCCCTGTTTTATCGGCTCATCAACAGCGTGAAGCATTAATCATCGTCATGATAGTGATGATGGTGGTGATGGCGATGGTGGTGATAGCCATCGTCAACAATGCATCCCGATAACAGCGTGCACAGCGCAATAATCAACGGTAACACGATCGGTTTTTTCATCCTTACTTCTCCCGCTATTTTTCTTTCCCCGGGGCCGAGAATGCCGCGGCGGATAACGTGAGTGTAAAGCGTTAACTTATTGATGGGATAGGACAACTCCGCAATATCGCCGCGGCGATCACCACCAGCCGAACTGGGCGCCGGCCACCGCCACGATGGCGACAACCAGCATAATAATGGTGCTTTTTTTCATTATGCCCCGCCCGGCGCCGCATAGCCGCCGACAAAAAACCAGCCGAGAAAGACGACGGCGATGATAAAGATCGCCACCGGGAAAAGAATACCCAATTTCATGATAGTGTCCCTGTACCCACGAATGATGCCCAGCATGATACTGGATATCGTGTGACTTTAGTCAATATGAATAAAATTCTCCTGCCGACGAGACTTTTTATCCTGATACATCGCCTCATCGGCAGCGCGTAAGGCCGCTTCAACATCAATACTCTGCGGATCGCAGATGACCACCCCGAAGCTGGCGCCCTCATAGTTGATACGCTGTTCGCCGAGGAAGTAGACGCCGCACAGGGCCTGGCGCAGGGTGGTGACATACGCCTGCTGCGCCGCGGGCGGCGGGGCGCTACCGACGATCAAAAACTCATCGCCGCCAAGGCGGCCAACGATATCTTCCCGGCGCGCGACGGCGGTGAGTCGTTCGCCGACCTGCACCAGAAAGCTGTCGCCGCACGGATGGCCGAATCGATCGTTAATGGCTTTGAAACCGTCGAGATCGATAAAAATGAGCGCGACCTGTTGCTGCTGAGCGCGGGCGGAGGCAAAGCGTAGCGCCAGCTGCTTAAACAGCGCGCGGCGATTAGGGAGCTGGGTGAGCTCATCGGTCGACGAGTGCAGCTCCAGCGCGACGTTTGCCGCCTGCAGCTGTTGCACCAGGGTGTCTTTTTCCACGTAGTGGGAAATGAGCTTCGCGAACAGGCCCATGACCTGTTCACCTTCAAGATTATAAGGCTGTTGTTGCCGGCTGGTGGCGCAGAGGGTGCCGAACAGAGAGCCGTCGGCCAGGCGCACAGGAATGCTTAAAAAGGTGGCGATCCCCAGCTCCTGGGCGGCGATGCAGGAGTGCCAGCGACGGGCGACGTCATTGCTAAACGTACACTGATCCTCAAGGGCGCGTTTGCACAGAGATTCATCCCAGGGTACGGAAAATCCTTCCGGGATCTGCATTTCGCTGCTGTTGTGGGCGAACATGATCTGCTGCCGCTGGGCGTTGATATCGATGCGGGTAAGGTAGGTGGACTCCATTCGCGTCACCGCCTCCAGCATCTCCAGCAGCTGGCGCACCAGGGTTTCCAGGGACTGTTCCGTAGCGAGGGTTTGCGACACCCGGGCAAGAATAAAATCTGACATGAATAATACAGCTCCAGCACGCCAAACGTCACCCCAGCATATTGGGCTGCAAACGGACATCAGCGTCGAGTAAACAGTGATATTTTTAAATTTATCACATCTGTCTGGGGAATACTTGTCGACACGGCGGGAAAAAAGCCCCGTCGGGGGCGACGGGGAAAAACTCATTGATTATGGAATGATCTGTTCTCTGGTCAGTTCGAGAACAGGGGCTACTCTACGGGGGAAAAGTGCAGGCAAGATGGAGAAAACGTGGAGATTCAGGCTAAAATCCCCGGGAATTGAAGAAAGGGAGAAAAGATGAAAAAGTTACTGGCTATTTTGCCCCTGGCGCTGGCCGGCTGCGCCCAGCCGCAGCCCACCGCGCCGACGAAAACCATCGGCATGGCCAATCCCGCGTCGGTCTACTGTCAGCAATCCGGCGGCACCCGGGTGCCGGTGCAAACGCCGCAGGGCGTCAGCACCCAGTGCAAGCTGCCCAGCGGCGAAACCCTCGATGAGTGGGCGCTATGGCGCCGGGACCATCCGGCTAAATCGTAACCGGCAGGGCCGCCAGCCAGGCGGCCAGCACCCGGGCATGATTCTGCTCGGTGTTCTTCGCGGCGTACAGCAGCGTCAGCGGCTGGCGCTGCCCCAGCGCCGCCAGCCGCAGGCCCGTTTCGCGATGGGCATCGAGCTCCTGACGATAGCGCTGGCTGAAGTGGTCGAAATCGATCGCCTCGCCGTGAAAGGCTTTCCGCAGCTCAGCGGACGGCGTTAACTCTTTACACCACTCATCACAGGCCAGCGCCTCTTTTTTAATCCCTCGCGGCCAGAGGCGGTCGACCAGCACCCGGTAGCCGTCGCTGCTTTCCTGTGGATCGTACACCCGTTTACATTGAATCATCATCCTGCTCCCTCTGTGCCATCCAGGCGAGCAACTGCGGGATCTGCCCGTCGGAAAATACCGTGATGCCGTGAGCGCGCAGCAGGTCGGCGGCCACGCCGGCGCCCGCTTTGCGCCGCCCGCGAAAGGAACCGTCATAGATAAACTGACTGCCGCAGGTGGGGCTGCCGTCGGTGAGTAATGCCGCCTGACATCCCGCTTCCCGGGCGGCGCTGAGCGCCAGCCAGGCGGCCAGCTGATAATGTCCCGTGACGTCGCGGCCGTCGCTTTCCACTATCCGCGCCCGTCCGGCAAGCACATCGCCGCCGGCGCCGCCGAGGATCTCCGCCGGCAGGCGGGGCGTCGGCAGACCGGCCGCCAGCTCCGGGCAGTGGATCACCAGACGATCCGCCTGCTGCCAGCGGGACAGGGTCGCCGCCAGCTGCGCTTTCTCGCTACCGTTATATCGCACCTGGAATCCCATCAGGCAGGCGCTGACCAAAAGCTTACTTTTCATCCTCTCTCCCTTTTGCGCTTGCTCCAGTATACCTCACCCACCGGCCACGGCGGGGGGGTGAAAATAAGGATTGTGTTCCGCGGAGGGGATCGCTATCCTGACGTGCCTTGTGCTGCTCGTCTCGTCCAGACATAAGGAACCTGCTATGAAAACCCCTTTACGCCTCGCCCTCGTCGGCGATTATCACCCCGATATTGTTGCCCATCAGGCCATTCCCCTGGCGATAGACGATGCTGCCGCCGTGCTGGAGCAGCCGGTGAAATATGACTGGCTCGCCACCCCGTCGATCGCCTCCGGCGACGCGCTGGCGGAGTACGATGCCGTCTGGGTCGTTCCCGGCAGCCCGTATCGTCACCCGGAAGGCGCGTTTGCCGCTATCCGCTATGCCCGTGAAAACAGCATTCCTTTCCTCGGCACCTGCGGCGGCTTTCAGCATGCGGTGATTGAATACGCCCGTAACGTGCTCGGCTGGCAGGACGCGGGCCATGCGGAAACCGACAGCGAAGGGCGGATGGTGATCGCTCCCCTCAGCTGCTCGCTGGTGGAGACTTCTGCCGTCGTCGAGCTGCGGGCGAATACGCTGATTGCCCGCGCCTATGGTCGGGAGAGCATTGAAGAGGGCTACCACTGCCGCTACGGGGTGGATAGCGCGTTTGCCGCGGAGCTGGAGCAGGGCGATCTGCGCGTCACCGGCTGGGATGAAGAGGGCGAGATCCGCGCCGTCGAGCTGGTGACGCACCCGTTTTTTGTCGCCACCTTGTTTCAACATGAACGCCACGCGCTGGACGGGCGTCCTGCGCCGCTGGTGCAGGCGTTGCTGCGCGCCGCGGCACAATAACCCTACCGGCAGCGGGCGCTGCCGGTCATCTTCAGGGATGAATCTCCCGGTCGCGCCCGGCGAGGGCGCCGCAGACCGCCATCACCAGCGAAATCAGCGCCACCGCCAGCAGCGGAATATGCCAGTCGCCATTGGCATCGTGGATCCTGCCCATCAGCGGCGGTCCGCAGGCGGCCAGCAGATAGCCGACGCTCTGCGCCATCCCCGACAGCGCCGCGGCCTGGTGCGCCGAGCTGGCGCGCAGGCCGATAAACGTCAGGCCGAGGATCATCGTGGCCCCGGAGCCAAAGCCGAACAGCAGCGTCCAGCCGATGGCCAGCCCTGGCAGCAGCCACAGCCCGGCGGCGCTGATAGCGCACATCAGGGCGACCAGCACCGCGATCCCGCGCTGGTCGCGCAGCCGATGCAGGATCAGCGGTATCGCCAGGCCGGGCGCGGCGGTCGCCAGCTGCAGCAGGCCATGCAGCGAGCCGGCCTGCGCTTCGCTATAGCCCATACTCTGCAGAATCGACGGCAGCCAGCCGATAATCACGTAATAGACCAGCGAGTTGATGCCGAGAAACAGCGTCACCTGCCAGGCCAGCGCCGACCGCCAGATCCCCCGGTTATGCATGGCGCCTGAGCCGGTCAGCGGCGCCTCCGCTTGACGCCGGGACTGCGGCAGCCAGCTGACGAGCGCCAGCAGCGGGAAGATCATCAGCAGCAGCAGCGCCCCGCGCCAGCCGAATCCGGCCATCGCCACGGGGACCACCAGCGCCGAGCCAAGCGCCGCCGCGCCGCCCATCGTCAGGGAATAGGCGCCGGTCATCCGGGCGACATGCTGCGAGAAATCCCGTTTAATCAGCCCGGGCAGCAGCACGTTACCCAGCGCAATGCCGCAGCCGATCACCGCCGTGCCGATAAACAGCCATGCAGCGGAGGGCAGGGAGCGCAGGGCAATGCCGGCGCAGATCAGCAGCATCGCCAGCAGCAGGCTGCGCTCCATGCCGAACCGGCGGGCAACCCCAGCCGCCAGCGGCGAGACAAGGCCAAAGGCCAGCAGCGGCAGGGTGGTGAGCAGCCCGGTCTGCGCGGTGGTCAGGCCATAGTCGCTACGAATCGCGTCCAGCAGCGGCGCCGCGCCGGTAAAGACCACGCGCAGGGTGGTGGCGATGAGCAGGATACCGGCAATCAGCAGCGCGGGGCGGCGGCCGGTGGAGGAGATCACAGAAGACATATCATTCTCAAGGTAACTAACGAGGGGGGTTACGATAGCGACTTTGTCCCCTGTTTAAATCAAGCTAAAATGACAGATTATCGCTAATATCGGACAACATGATGATCGGACTGGGTCTGGATGGTTATGAACCGGACAGTGGCCACGAATCGGCTATTGCCTTTCGTATTCGGGTGGTGGAGGCGGAGCAGTATATTCCGGCGCATTCCCACCGTAAGGGGCAGCTGATCCTCGCCCTGCACGGCGCCTTGACCTGCGAGGTGGAGAACGCGATGTGGATGGTGCCGCCGCAGTATGCGGTGTGGGTCCCGGGGCAGCTTTCCCACAGTAACCGCGCCACCCCCGGCGCCCAGGTGTGCTTCCTGTTCATCGAGCCGGGCGCCGCGCCGATGCCGGACCGCTGCTGTACGTTAAAGATTTCCCCACTGGTGCGTGAGCTGATCCTCACCCTGGCGGAACGCGGCGGCGAGTCGCTGGCCGCCCCCGCCACGGCCCGGCTGGTGCAGGTGCTGTTTGATGAGCTGCCCCGGCAGCCGCAGGAGCACCTGCAGCTGCCGGTATCGAACCACCCGAAAATTCGTCAGATGGTGACGATGATGGCCGAGGATCCGGCGCGCTGGCAGACCCTGAGCCAGTGGGCGGCGGAGTTCGCGATGAGCGAGCGCAATCTGGCGCGGCTGGTGGTGCGTGAAACGGGGCTGAGCTTTCGCCGCTGGCGCCATCAGCTGCAGCTGATCCTTGCGCTGCAGCAGCTGATCCGCGGGCAGACGGTGCAGCAGACGGCCCAGGCGCTGGGCTACGATTCCACCACCGCCTTCATCACCATGTTTAAGAAAGGGCTCGGACAGACGCCGGGCCGCTATCACGGCAGCCTGGCTACGACTTCCCAATAAACAACGAGATGATCCCGGCGGCAATCAGCGGCCCGACCGGGACGCCGCGAAACAGGGCGACGCCGAGCACCGTACCGACCAGCAGTCCGGCCACCAGATGCGGCTGGGAGCCCATCAGCGAGACGCCGCGCCCGCCGAGCCACGAAACAAACACCCCGACCGCAATCGCCAGCAGTGATTTCCAGTTCATAAAGGAGTGGATCAGGGTCGACGGCGGCAGCGTGCCGCTGGCGATGGGCGCCATCACGCCGATAGTCAGAATGATGATCCCGACGGTCAGTCCCTGTTTCTCAATCCAGGGAAAGAAGGCGTTCAGCGGCGTGACGCGCACGATAATCAGCACGAGGATGGAGATCGCTACGGTGGTGTTATGGCTGATAAAGCCGAGCGCCGCCAGACCCAGCAGGATCAACAGGGTGGTATCAAACATGTACAGAGGTCCTTGCCAAAAAAAGAATGCCAAAAAATATCCCGCTTACTCTACGCATCGTGGCGTGAATAAACAGGATTTTTGCGCCATGCGGCGGAAATCAGGGCCGATGCCCGGTTAGCTA
Source organism: Klebsiella sp. TF21-TM (assembly GCF_019753495.1). NCBI lineage: Bacteria > Pseudomonadati > Pseudomonadota > Gammaproteobacteria > Enterobacterales > Enterobacteriaceae > Klebsiella > Klebsiella sp. TF21-TM. The sequence continues at coordinate 53,675 of NZ_JAIJYL010000006.1, forward strand.
AGACGGCGAAAGGTCGCGATCTCCGGTCGGGCGATATGTAAATAGTCTTCGGTATCGAGAATGATCGACCGGTCCAGGCGCCCGGCGTTAAAGGCGATTTGTGGAAAGCGCTCAAACAGCAGCGGGTCGGCCACCAGGCGCAGCGCCGGATGGAAGCTGAAGGGGGGAATGGCGCCGAACACGCAGGCGGTGAGCGCCTCCACTTCCGCCGGGCTGGCCAGCGAGGCTTTGCTGCCGCCGATATGCCGGGCCAGGCTGGCCAGATCGGCCTGCTGATCGGCGGCGAGGATCGCCAGCACATGCTGGTTGACGCCGTTTCCTTTCACTTTACAGACTAACGCTTTCGCGCCCTGGCCAAGCGCGGTGCCGCGGATCGCCGAGACGGCTTCGCACTGGCCGACCGCGTCATGCGCCATCACCCGGTAGCGCGCCTGGTGTTCGTCGAGCAGCGCGCACAGCCGCTGGTGGATATTACCTTCTACTGCTTCAAGCATAGCGTCCTCCTGACATCATCAAGCAGCCAGCTTAGCGCTGTTGCGCCAGCCTGCCAACGGTGGGCCGGGAAATTCACCATTCGCTCATTATTGCTTCACAGTGCTGTGTTGCAATCCCGCAGGGCTGGATGAGTTTTGTAAATAAAAAAAAGAATGATTTTCATTTTCAATCGAACTTTTTTTATTTCGCTCAGTCTTTATCGGACGACACAGAATATTAATGATTGCCGTAATGAGGTTAGGATGATGCACGATGCAACCATGCAGGGTTCCCCACGCAAGAAGTTTAATAAAATAAGGGAGCTCAACAGACGGCGAAATTACTTTACTAAGAAAGTACGTAATGCCCTGCGGGTGGGAGTGGCGAAAGCGCTCTGGGATCGCCGACGCCGTCAGCCGGTGGATTTGTCGTCCGCGAAAACTGTCTTACTGATGCGCAATGAGGGGGCGGTCGGCGATGTGGTTGTGGATTCCGCGCTGGTGAAATGCCTGCATCAGTCAGGCTATATCGTTGATTTCCTGCTGACGACCTCTAATAGCCAGGTGATGCGTTATAACCCGCGGATCCGCCATATTTATGAAGCTGACCCGGTCACGTCCGCCGATTTTTTGCGAAAATTTAATCATAACGTTCCCCGCGACGTTATTAATGAACTGGCTAATAATAAGTACGATATTATTATTGACCCTTCGCTGTTCGATATTCCCGTGCATCGTCTACGGCTTTTCCGACAAATAAAAGCGAAATCGGTGCTCGGGTTTAATAAATGGCCGTCGATTAAGCACTACTCCCACTCATTTGATTTTGACTGCCAGCGCTGGCACGTGACGAAAACGTTCGAGTTGATCGCCGACTATCTCAAACTGGACACCTGCGGGCTGGATGCTTACGACCTGGCGATCCCCGGGCCGATTATGCAGGAGGTGGCGCAGTATCTGGCGTCGCTGAGCGGAAAAGCGGTAGTGATTAATATTTTTGCCGGCCATGCCGACCGGAGTCTCTCCCAGACGCAGCTGGCCGAACTCCTCGACAAGCTGCTGGCTCGCCATCCGGGGATCGCGGTGATTCTGCTCGATCACCGGCGCGAGATCCGCATCCCGCTGCCGCCGGAGGTGGTGGTTAATCCATTTAACACGTTGCACCATGCGATGGCGCTGATTGCCCAGGCGGAGCTGATTATCTCCCCGGACACCTCGGTGGTGCACATGGCGGCGGCGTGGAACAAACCGCTGATCGCGGTCTACAAGGACGTTCTGCTCAACAACCGTCTGTGGGCGCCGGGCTATGACAACGCCAGGCAGGTTATCGTTAAATGCGGGAAGGTGCATCAGCATCGCGAGCTGGTGGATCGGATAATGGCGGCGCTGCCGGAGACGCTGTGAGGCGATGAGGGGAGGCTCACCTGCTGGCCGTATGCAAGAGCCAGCAGGTGAGCGAAGGTTGCATTGCCAGTCTGCAACCGCCGCTATTGTACTGTTGCCCGTGGCTCTGCCACATCCGGGAAAGCTCTTAAAGAGGGGGGGGCCGCGAGGGACGGGCGGGATTACTCTTCAGTGAGCCACATGTCCGCCTCTTCAAACATCTCCTGCACCGTGCGGCTGATCAGCTCTTTTTCATGCTTGCTGGCGTCGGTGTTGATCGCCGGGAGCGTCATCATCGGCTTCACCCGCACCTCCGCCTCCGGAAAAATGCGCTGCATGCGTTTGGTCAGCTCGTTAAGAATGGTCTCTCTGGCGCCCGGCAGCCCGGCAAAATTGCGCTTGTCATAAATCAGTTCCACAAACATCTTCTGTCCTCTGTATGCTGATCGCGGGCGATAGTTTTACTGTATTAATGTACAGTGTCAAGCGATTGCCGCGGCGCTGCGCATCCGCCACCACGCGCGACGGGCGGGTTGCGCGCAAAAGCAGCAAACGGTTCGCCACCGACGACGGTGACCTTCAGTGACATCAAGGAGTTATTTCAGTGCTGGCGATTGATAGCTGGAGCCGATATTGACCCTGTAGTGCCAGTTTGCGTGAGAGAGTGGGCTTCATCGACCAGCCGACCACGTTACGGGCGAAGTGATCGTTAACTACTGCCAGATATAACCATCCCAGCCAGGTGTGGATATAAGTAATATTGGTAACCCAGACCTGATTGGCCCGGACAACGGTAAACTGCCGCTACACGCGATTAGGAGCGACCACTGCAGGTCTGCCGGCGATACGATTTGGTGATTTATAACCGCGTGCAGCTTTAATCCGGTTCAGTTGCATGATGCGGCCCACCCGGTTTTTATCTTCGCTCGCTGTGGTCAACTCACGGGAGGACTTTCACCTCTAAGATCGCGCCCATGCTGGGCGCACACATTCTCCCCGTCCTAAATGACGAGGAGAATGTTAAAATATCATTATCTAAGTCCAATCCTGGTAACCGTTTTCGTGAATCCAGACAATACCCGCTGGGCAGTTTTCACTCAAAAACCAAAATCCTTCAAATGCATCGCAATCCATATCATCCTCAGTTTTGGGAAATGCTATTTCAAAAGCTTCGATCTGCTTGTCGATGCTTCCTGAGAGGAACTTTCCATGGCGAGCAAGTTTGATCTCACCATCTTCCAGCAAACGCCTAATAAACCAGATATAAAGCGCTTTTTCTTCTTCATATGTTAGCTTATAGGTGCCATCAACGCTTTCGGGGTCGATATTTTTCCATAGCATGGTAGTAGAAGCCCCTCGAAGAAACTCTTTCCTTTCTTGGTATTTTTTTTCGGTTAAATACATCACGTTATCTCGTCTCCTACCTAAATTTAACTTCAAATCTGTTTAATGACGTTTTGGAGGCAGCTTTAATATCGGAATTCCCAATGATATCAATTGTCCACCTTGCCCCAGTGTCCTCTGCTGAAGCTGAAAAATTTCGTAAATTGATTGTTTGATTATCATTTATTTTTGCCTACATCAGCCTACCGCCTGGAAGAATCTGCTCTTTAAATGGGATGCCACCTGTCAGAGATGTAGCAAAGCTAATTATCTCCGGCGGCTTTCGGGAGTGAGGGGGCAGGTGTGGTATAGCGGAGCATGTCGCGCTGCTGTTGCGTCTGTTCCAGTAATGCCTTTTGTTGTTGCTCAATAGCATTCTGATCAGCAGGACTCAGCGGCGCTGCAGATAGACCTGCTGATATTAAAGCTGCTAAAAGAAGCCCATACTTGGCAGAGGGCAGACACAACATCAAAAACTCCGTTTTTTGAATTGTTATGAAATCTAATGTAACGATTTGTAATTAAATATCCATTAAAATTTTATTTTTGAATAAAAATTATTATTACCGGAGTATGCTGTCAGGCGGCATAAAAGGCGGACACTGGATGAAAACAAGGCTCAGAACTCAGTCCGCCGGGACCCGGTGTAGCCGGCTACCATTTTGATAGATTCAGCCTTATCCACCCCCTCCCTGGAAAGCCATACCCGCTCAAAACGTCTCAGACGCTTCTGTACGCAGTCGGGGAATATCTCCGCGTTAGCGCCGTTCAGGCGCTTGTGAGCGTGTACCCCCTGAACTCACGGCAGCACCCCTTACAGCGATGAAGAAGAGTAGTTACAACACCTATCATTAAAAGCGATGGTGTTTCCCGGCCTTCGCCCGCGGGCAGCAGAAAAGCTGCGCGGTGAGCATCAGTACTGCCGGTTCGTCTCCGCCTTTGTCAAAACCAGCCCCTTCGCGCTGAATGAACCCTATTACGGCAACAGCGCCTCGCTGAAGCTGCTGACGCCGACGCAGGATTCCCGGGATATTATCTCCGCGGCGACAAGCTGCCTGGACGCCATCTGGAAAGCGGGGCACCGCTATCAGAAGGCCGGGGTGATGCTCGGCGATTTCTACAGCCAGGGCGTCGCCCAGCTGAACCTGTTCGACGAGCTTGCCCCGCGGCAGAACAGCGCCAGGCTGATGCAGGTGCTCGACCAGCTGAATGCGAAAAACGGCAGGGGGGCGCTCTATTTTGCCGGCCAGGGGATCCAGCAGCAGTGGCAGATGAAGCGAGAGATGCTATCGCCGCGCTACACCACGCGATACGGCGACCTGCTCCGCGTCAGATAACGCGCTTTATCCTTGCACCGCGTCCGGAAAAACTGCCGCCAGCCAGTCAATAAAGACGCGGAGCCGGGGCGGGACGTGCCGGTGCCGGGCATAGACGACGTGAAAAGGATAGGGGGCCGGGCGCCAGGCGGCGAGGATCTCCACCAGTTTGCCGCTTGCCAGCGCCGGTCTTAGCGAATAGGTAAAGGTCTGCACAATGCCTAAGCCCGCCTCGACGGCGGCAATATGCGCGTTGCTCTCATTGATGCCGAGATGGGGCTCTGTCTTGAGCTCGGTACTGACGCCGTGACGCGTAAAGCGAAACGGAAACGCTCTGCCGCTGGCCGGCGACAGATAGCTGATGAGCTGGTGACCATGATGGAGTTCATCCGGCGAGGCGGGCGTGCCGCAGCGCTGAAGATAGCCCGGGGTGGCGCAGGTAACCAGCGTCGCCTCGCCGATTTTACGGGCGATCAGCGTCGAGTCTTCCATCGGCCCGCCGCGGATGGCGCAGTCAATATTGCCGCTGATGAGGTCCGCGGGTTTATCGGCCACCTGCAAATCAATACGGATATCCGGCCAGGAGGTCATAAAGTCCGCCAGCAGCGGGATCAGCACATCGCGCGCGGTCGACCCGCCGATGGCGATCCGCAGATGGCCCTTCGGCTTATTGTGGGCGGTATTGAAGGAGGCGTCGATCTCTTCCAGGTCTTCCAGCAGGCAGCGAGCTTTTTCATAGTACTCCCGTCCTTCCGGCGTTACGGTAATACGCCGGGTGGTGCGCTGCAGGAGGGAAACCCCCAGGTGCGCTTCCAGTTGCTTGATGGTTTTGCTGAGCGTGGCGTTGGGCATATCCAGCGAGTCCGCGGCGCGGGTAAAGCTGCCGGCTTCGACAACGCGGGTGAAGGCTTTGAGGGCTGAAAACCGGTCCATTATTCGCAGTATCCTGGTTAGCGGGCGTCCATTATCCACGGAGGGGAAAAGTGTTTTTCAGATTAGGCCATTTTTCCGCCTCTGTGAGGCGATTACAGTGCTTTCCATACCCGGCGGGGCGCTTTCGCGAGCCTGGCCTGTTTATACTCTAACCAAGGAAATGCATCATGAGCAAAAAACTTGCGGATAAAGTGGCGTTAGTGACCGGCGGCAGCACCGGGATTGGCCTGGCGTCGGCGAAAGCGCTGGCGGAGCAGGGCGCGAAGGTGTATATCACCGGCCGCCGACAGGAGGAGCTGGATGCGGCGGTAAGATTCATCGGGCCCGCCGCCCGCGGGATCCGCGCCGACGCCGCCGTGTTAAGCGACCTTGACGCGGTATTTGCGACCATTGCCGACGAGTCCGGCCGCCTGGATGTGCTGTTCGCCAATGCTGGCGGCGGGGATATGCTGCCGCTGAGCGCCATCACCGAAGCGCACGTCGAGCGGATTTTCGCCACCAACGTGCGCGGGGTGGTGTTCACGGTGCAGAAAGCGCTGCCGCTGCTCACCGACGGCGCCTCGGTAATTTTGACCGGCTCTACGGCGGCGGTCAAAGGGACGGCTAACTTCAGCATCTATAGCGCCAGTAAAGCTGCGGTACGCAGCCTGGCGCGCTCCTGGGCGCTGGAGGTGAACGACCGCGGGATCCGCATCAATGTCGTCAGCCCGGGGCCGGTGCGTACCCCGGGTCTGGGAGGACTGGTGGCGGAGGCGGACCGTCAGGGCCTGTTCGATGCTCTGGCCGCCAGCGTACCGCTCGGACGGCTGGGCGAGCCGGAGGAGATTGGTCGGACGGTGGTGTTTTTAGCGTCGGATGAGTCGAGCTTTATTAACGCCGCAGAGATCTATGTCGACGGTGGAATGGCGCAAATCTAAGCACAGTCTGTCGCCAGGCGAGCCGCCCTGGCGGAGACCGGGGCGGCTCGTGGTTTTGGCGAGCGTTGACGCACCGTCCGGGAGCAGCTTATTGCGTGCCCAGCTGTTTCATCAGCGTCAGGTTATCTTCAATATGCCAGTTGGCGGCAATTTTACCGCCGCTGATCTGATAGATATCGGTGGCGATAAAATCGATATTTTGTCCTTTACCCTGCCGGGTGCCGAAGGTCCCGGTAAAGTGGCCATGAAAATGTAAGTGTGAGACCACCCGGTCACCGGCCACGATCATTTGTTCGACATCACAGCGTAAATCCGGCACCGCCTGGCGAAACGCTCTGGAGGCGAGGATCGCTCCTTCCGGCCCCTGTTGGCGCCCTTCCGGGGGCGTTTTATCGATAAAATTCCCCGCCAGCGCCGCCCTGGCCAGCGCGTCATCGCCGGTATTCCAGAACGTGGCGTATTGCCTGGCGACATATTCATTGGCGGCGCGTGTGGCAGCGGGAAGGCTGCTATCAACGATGAGCTGGGCTGGCTTCAGCAGATCCTGCGGGGCTGAAAACGCGGAGCCGGACATTCCGGCAAGCAGCAGCGCGGTGGCGCAGCGACGGCGCGTGAGGCCGCGCCTGGCCAGCGTGCGGGCAACAGCGACACCACGCCCGGCAGGTAACATTTTGTCGATCAATTTCACTCTTTATGCTCCGTATAGAAGGGATAGTCGGTATAGCCCGCCGCCGTTCCGCCAAACAGCGTGCCGGGATCGCTGACGGTCGCCAGCGGCCAGCGGTGCTGAAGCCGCTGCGGCAGGTCGGGATTGGCAATAAACGGCCGGCCGAAAGCCACCAGGTCGGCGAGACCGGCGCCAAGAATGCGCTCCGCCTTCTGCTGATCGTAATTCCCGGCCACGATCAGCGTGCCGCTGAAGGTTGCGCGCAGCGTGTCGCGGAAGTGCAGGGGAACGGCTGGGGCATCGTCCCAGTCCGCCTCCGCCAGGTGGATAAAGGCGATACCCTGCTGTTCGCACCAGGCCGCCAGGGCAAGGATGGCGTCGATCACCTGCGGGTCATTCATCCCGCGCTGGGTAATGAAGGGGGAAAGGCGGATGCCCGTCCGCTCGCGGCCGATAGCGTCGCCGATGGCGGTCAGCACCTCCTGGGCAAAACGGATCCGGTTGTTCAGGCTACCGCCGTACTCATCGGTGCGCTGGTTGGCGGTACGCCGCAGGAACTGGTCGATCAGATAGCCATTGCCGCCGTGCACCTCCACGCCGTCAAACCCCGCCGCGATCGCATTGCGCGCCGCCTGGCGGTAATCGGCGACAATACGCTGGATATCCGACCGGGAGAGCGCCCGCGGCGGTGGGCAGTCCACCATCTGGCCCCGGCCCTGCTCATCCACCACCCAGACCTGGGCGTCCGGCGCCAGCGCCGAGGGGGCCACGGGTTGACCATCCGCATGAAAACGGGCGTGCGACATGCGTCCCACGTGCCAGAGCTGAGAAAAAATAACGCCGCCGGCCTGGTGTACGGCCCGGGTCGTCAACTGCCAGCCGGCAATCTGGTCTGCGGAATGCAGGCCGGGCGTCCAGGAGTACCCCTGTCCCTCGGGAGAGATTTGCGTCGCTTCCGTGACGATCAATCCGGCGCTGGCGCGCTGGCGGTAATACTCCGCCATCAGCGCGGAGGGGATATTTCCCGGCTGCAGGGCGCGCGCCCGGGTCATGGGGGCCATGACGATGCGGTTTTTCAGCGGCAGCGTACCGATGCGATGACGATCAAAAAGTGAGAGCGTATTCATAATGATGTCCCTTGCGAGTGGAATGGAAATCACTTTACAGTCGGGATCTGATTTTGATAATTAGACGAAAAATAGATTCACTTTTCGGGAAATGCGAAAAATGGGCAAACTGGAAGATATGGCGCTGCTGGTGGCCGTCGCCGAGGCGGGGGGACTCTCCGCCGCCGGCAGACGGTTGTCGCTCTCGCCGGCCACCATGACTGCACGTCTGAAGGCGATGGAAGAGCGTTATCAGACCCGCCTGTTCCATCGTTCCACGCGGGCTATCACCCTGACCAACGCGGGGGAAGATTTTTATCATGCCGCGCGGCGCGTGCTGGAGGAGGCGCGCCACGCCGAGTCGTTGCTGACGCAAAAAGAGGGGGTCCTGAGCGGCGATATTCGCCTTTCCGCCCCCTCCGACTTTGGCCGACAATACCTTAGCCCGGCCATCGTCGACTTTACCCGCCGTCACCCGGAAGTGACCTTTTCCGTCTACTTAGGCGAGCGCGTGGAGGATCTGGTCGCCAACCGGCTGGATATGAGCATTCGCGTCGGTAACCTGCCGGACAGTAGCCTGGCCATCCGCCACATTCGTCCTAACCATCGGGTGCTGGTGGCCTCGACGGCTTACCTTGCCGCCCGTGGAATGCCTGCTTCGCCCGAGGCGCTGCATAATCATCGCTGCCTGGCGCTGGAGCGGCACGGCGTGGTGATGAACGAGTGGCGCTTTGAGGAGGCGGGAAAAGAGCAGGTCATCCGGGTAACGCCGGCGATGGTCTGCGACGATGGGGCACTGCTGCGGCAGTGGGCGCTCAGCGGGGCGGGGATCGCCGGTAAATCATGGTGGGATGTGAAGAGGGATGTCGAGGAGGGGCGGCTTCAGGTGCTGTTTGCCGACCGCTTCACCGGTTTCAGCCGGTTAGACCGCAAGGAGGTTGGGCTGCAGTTTGTCTTTCCCCAGCGAAAGCTGCAGCCCCCTCAGGTATCGGCGTTTATGGCGTTTTTTATCGACTGGCTTGAGAGGTGACGGGCACGGCGGTTAGTCATGGTCAGAACCGCAAAGGATGGCCTCCGGGTGTTATGCCAGCCTATAGAGTCTTGATCTCAAATATGATTAGATAGCTTTCACTTAAAACCAGTCAGTGGCTGCCATGAATCTCAGGGAAAAAATCATTAATGAATTCGGCGGGTTGTCGCCCGAGCTGCAACGCGCCGCCGAGTTCTCACTGCAAAATGCCAGTCAGCTGGTGGTGTTATCCATGCGCGCCTTCGCGGCGGAAGCCGGGGTAAAACCGGCGACGCTGCTGCGTCTGGCGCAGCGGCTGGGCTACCGCGGCTGGAGCGAGCTAAAAAGCGATTTCATTGACGACCTAGGGCTGCGCAATGATACATACGTATCAAAAGCGGAAAAAATGATGGCCCGCGGCACGCAAACGCAGCTGTATAAAGAGGTATTTCAGGCGCATCAGGCGAACCTGACCTTTACGCAAAACGAAAATGCCCAGCAGATGGAGCAGGCGGTGACCTTGCTCGATAGCGCGGAGAATGTCTATATCTGCGGATTCCGCGCCAGCTTTCCGATCGCGTGGTCGCTGTTCTATGTCTATCGACTGTTCAACCGCCAGGTGTCATTGATCGATGGCCTGGCCAGCAATATCGAAGTCTTTACCCGCGAACTGACCAACCGGGACTGCGTCTTACTCACCAGCTTTGCGCCCTATTCGCGCGAATCACTGGATGTTTTACAGGCAGCCCGGCAGGCAGGGGCGAAGATCCTCGCCATTACCGACTCGCCGGTTTCCCCCTTAGCGCAGGCGGCAGACTGCACGCTGCTGTTTTCCATCGACAGTCCGTCATTTTTCCCTTCCGTGGTCTCCGGCATGGGGCTGGCGGAGTGTCTGCTGGCGATGCTGGTGGTGCGCCACGGCCGGGAGGCGGTGAGTAAAATTGAAAGTGCCGAACGCTATCTCATTGAGTCTGGCGCCTACGTGATCCCCGGTAAGTCCTGATAAATGATTCAAATGTATCAGTTATAAGTATAATGGATGCATTTATATCTTTAATTCGTTGACGTGATCCAAATGGATCCTGCAAGATACGCTCAATTAATGTAGCGGATTCAGGAGCAGAACCCAGTATGAGTCATGTCATTCACCGCAGCCTGCGTAGCACGCCGATGGTGGCCTCACGTGCGCAAGGGGCCTATATCTTTGATGCCCAGGGAAAACCGTATCTTGATGCCTGTGGCGGGGCGGCGGTTTCCTGCCTCGGACACGCGCATCCTGATGTGCTGGCGGCGATGCACCGCCAGATCGATCGGCTGGCCTATGCGCATACCAGCTTTTTCACCAGCGATGCCGTCGAGCAGCTTGCCGAACATCTCACCCGCACGGCGCCCGGCGAGCTTAACTACGCCTACTTTGTCTCGGGCGGTTCTGAGGCGGTAGAGACGGCGCTGAAGATGGCGCGGCAGTACTTTGTGGAGATCGGCCAGCCATCGCGCACCCGCTTTATCGCCCGTCAACAGAGCTATCATGGCAATACGCTGGGCGCGCTGGCGGTGGGGGGGAACGAATGGCGCCGTCGCCAGTTTGCCCCCTTATTAATGGATGTTATCCGCGTCTCCGCCTGCAATGAGTACCGCGATCGCCGGGCTGACGAGACCCAGCAACAGTATACCGAACGTCTGCTCAATGAGCTGGAGCAAGCCATCCTTGAGGCCGGCCCGGAAACGATCATCGGTTTCTGTGCGGAAACCGTGGTGGGAGCGACGACGGGAGCCACGCCGCCGACGCCGGGCTATCTGCAAGGGGTCCGCCGCCTGTGCGACAAATACGGCATCCTGTACATCGCGGATGAGGTGATGTGCGGTATGGGGCGGACCGGGACGCTGCATGCGTTTGAACAGGACGACGTGGTGCCCGATTTAGTGACCATCGCCAAGGGACTCGGCGGAGGCTATCAGCCGATTGGGGCGGTACTGGCGAGTGAGACCATCGTCTCCGCGCTGAAGGCGGGCAGCGGGTTGTTCCAGCACGGTCACACTTACATTTGTCATGCCACCGCCGCGTCGGCAGCCCTGGCGGTGCAGCAGGTGATCGCGCGCGATAATTTACTGGACGCCGTCAAACAGCAGGGCGCCTATCTGCACAAGGCGCTGCGCGAGGTGCTGGGGGAGTTACCGCATGTCGGTGATACGCGCGGACGCGGCCTGTTTGCGGGGGTCGAACTGGTGCGCGATAAAGACGACAAAACGCCATTCGATCCTGCCCTGAAGCTGCACGCCGCGATCAAAGCAAACTGTATGGCGCGCGGACTGATGGTCTATCCCATGGGCGGCACGATCGATGGCCAGTCTGGCGACCACATCCTGATTGCACCGCCATTTATCATCACCCCGGCGCAGCTCGATTTTGTGGTCGATACGCTGAACAGCGTGATCCGCGAAGAGACGGGGAAATTATGATCAATCGTTTACCGCCCCTGGCGGAACAGGAATGGGACGATCGGCAGCGTCAGTTAGCGGAAGAGATCATCAACGGACCGCGCGGCGCCTTGCTGCCGCCTTTTGAGCCGCTGCTGCGTAGCCCCGAGCTGATGGCGCATGCCCAGCGTATGGGGGAGTACCTGCGCTATCGCAGCGCGCTGGGCCAGCGTCTTTCTGAACTGGCGATTTTGCTGACCGCGCGGCACTGGTCGCAGCCGGTAGAGTGGGCGATCCATGCGCCGATAGCCCGCGAGAAAGGGATCTCTGCCGCGGCGGTGCAGGCGATTAAGGAAAGGCGCCGGCCCGCGGATCTGCGGCCCGATGAGCAGGCGATCTATGACTTCTGTCAGCAGCTGCATCAACAGCAAAAGGTCAGCGATGAGACCTGGCAACAAGCCATTGAGTTATGGGGCGAGAAGGGCGTGGTGGATCTGATTGGAATAAACGGTTATTACAGTTTTCTCTCCATGGTGATGAACAGCGCGCAAACGCCAGTACCGGATACCTCTGACGCTCTGTTTTCTGAATAAGTTATCGATTTTATTCGGGCGCATAAAACTGCGCCCGGCATATCAGCTCTTATTATTGGTTCTTCCGGCGAGATATTTCGCAGGATGACGTTCGTTGTAGGCTATTTCAATGACGCTGAGGGTAATTATGAGTGGGTTATTTAAGAAATTAAAGCTGACGCTGGCATTAGTTATTTGTTCAGCCAGTTTTGTGACAGCAGCAGAAGATAAAATAACGGTGGGTGTCGATACTGCCTTTGTTCCATTTGAATTTAAACAAGGCGATAAATATGTCGGCTTTGATATCGATCTGTGGGACGCGATTGCGAAGAAAATGCATATCAGCTACGAATTAAGGCCGATGGATTTCGGCGGCCTGATCCCCGGTCTGCAGTCGCGTAATCTGGATGTGGCGATGGCGGGAATAACGATTACCGATGCGCGCAAGCAGGTCGTGGACTTCAGCGAAGGATATTATAATGCCGACCTGCTCATGGCCGTGAAAAGTACCGACAACTCCATTGTTAAATTCAGTGATTTGACCGGGAAAAAAGTCGGCCTTAAGCAGGGGACGGCGGCAGCCAGCTTTATGAAAAGCAAATATAAAGCGAATTATATCGAGTTCCCGAATATCGATAACGCCTACCTTGACCTGCAGGCCGGTAATCTCGATGCCGTGGTTCATGATTCACCTAATGTCCTTTACTACGTGAAGACGGCGGGTAACGGCAAGGTCAAATCCACCGGTGAGACGGACAGCATTCTGCCACAGCAGTATGGCTTTGCGATGCAGAAAAACAGCAGCCTGACGCCAAAAGTCAACCAGGCCCTGCAGGCTCTGCGCGCCGATGGCACCTACGACAAGATTTACGTAAAGTGGTTTGCTAAACAGCCGAAATAACCCTGCCAGGTCGGAGCGATCCGACCTCATATTTTCTTTACGGGTAGAAGCATGAATTTTGACAGTCGCTATATTTGGGATGCATTGCCGCTGCTGATGCAAGGTTTGCAGCTGACGCTGATTATTTCGTTATCAGGTTTATTAGGTGGATTAATCATTGGCTTGCTGGCCGGGACCTGCCGCGCATTAGGCGGAACAATATCCAAAACGGTATCGCTGGTGTTTGTAGAAGTCATCCGCGGGACGCCAATTATGGTGCAGGTGATGTTTATCTACTTCGCCCTGCCGATGGTGTTGCCAGTGCATATTGACCCGGTTCCCGCCGCCATTATCACCATTGTGATTAACTCCGGGGCTTATATAGCGGAGATCACCCGGGGCGCGATTCTGTCGATTAATAAAGGATTTAAAGAAGCCAGCCTGGCGATGGGATTATCGCCGCGCAGCACCCTGTGGCATGTCATTATGCCGCTGGCTTTTCGGCGGATGATCCCGGCATTAGGCAATCAGTGGATTATCAGTATAAAAGATACCTCGCTGTTTATTGTCATTGGCGTGGCAGAATTAACCCGTCAGGGACAAGAGATTATTGCCGGCAATTTTCGGGCGCTGGAGGTGTGGACGGCGGTGGCGATGATTTATCTGTTTTTGACATTGTGCCTGAGCTTCCTGCTGAAACAACTTGAGAAAAGGATCCATATTTTATGAGCATGGTTGAATTTAGCGCGGTAGCGAAAAACTTCGGCGCCACTCAGGTGCTGCACGATATCAATTTAAAGATTGAAGCGGGCGAGGTGGTGGTGATCATCGGTCCTTCCGGTTCGGGAAAATCGACCCTGCTGCGCTGCATTAACAAGCTGGAGGAGATCTCTTCGGGAACGCTGCTGGTGGCGGGCATGCACATTACGGATCCGCATGCGAATGAGTGTGATATTCGCCGCGAAGCCGGTATGGTGTTTCAACAGTTTCATTTATTCCCGCATCTGACCGCCCTGGAGAATGTCATGTTTGGTCCGCTTCGCGTGCGCAAGCAGAGCAAGGCCGCGGCGCGGGAGCAGGCGCTGGCGTTGCTGGACCGCGTGGGGCTGCGTGAACGCGCCAACCACTATCCGGCAGAGCTCTCGGGCGGTCAGCAGCAGCGCGTGGCGATAGCGCGCGCCCTGGCGGTGAAACCCAAAATGATGTTATTTGATGAGCCAACATCCGCCCTCGATCCCGAACTGCGGCATGAGGTGTTAAAGGTCATGCGATCCCTGGCCGAAGAGGGCATGACGATGGTGATTGTGACCCATGAGATTGGCTTTGCCAGAGAGGTGGCTTCCCGGTTGATCTTTATTGATGGCGGCACCATTGCCGAAGATGGTTCACCTGAGGCGCTGCTCACGGCCAGCAGCAATCCGCGTCTGCAAGAGTTTTTGCAACACGTATCCTGAACATAAGTGAATGATGACTATATGAAAACAATCGCAATCCGTGGTTCCGCCTATGCGGTCGGTCAGCAGCTTGGCGTGTTTGGTCGTGAGGCCTGGCATACTAAAATCAGGCAAACGGCGCTGTGGCAAACCGTAACCGCCCTGAAAACGGCGGAACAGACCCAGCGCATGCGCGCAGCCGTGCAGGCGCAGTTCCCGCTGATTTGGCAGGAGCTGGAGGGCATGGCGGAGGGGCTGCAGGCGCCGGTGGATGAGGTGTTCGCCTGGAACTGTCGCGGCGATCTGGTACGTTCGACGTCAGATGGCTGCACCACCCTGGCGGGGAGAAGCCCGGAGGGCGCGTTGATCATTGCGCACAATGAAGACGGCTTCCCGCAGCTGCGTGAAGAGTGCGCCATCGTCAGCGTAACCCCTGAGGTGGGCCTCGCCTTCACCAGCTTTGCCTATCCCGGCTCCCTGTGCGGGCATACCTTCGCGGTGAATGAGAAGGGGATAGTCAATACGGTCAACAATATTCGCGCCGTGCATCGTCCGGACGGCATGCCGCGCCAGATTGTGGCCCGCGCATCGCTGAACGCCGCCACCTTAGAGGAAGCCGTCACTTTGCTGAGCGCCACGCCGCGCGCGGGCGCGTTTCACCACACCCTGGGCCAGATGGGCGATAGCCGTCTGTTTAGCGTGGAAGCCACCGGCTCCGGCAGCTCGGTGCTCGAGTTGTCCGCCACCGGCGGGCATGCCAACCATCTGATCCATCCCCAGCTTGCGGCCATTGAACAGATCGTGACCGGGAGCTCCGGTTCGCGCCAGCGGCGCCTGGACGCGTGGCTGGCGACGAACCCGCCGCTGGATGGCGTGACAGCGAAAGCGATGCTCTCCGACCAGCAGGATCCGCTGTTACCGATTTACCGGCTGTCTCCCGACGATCCGGATGAGGAAAATACGCTGGCGACGGCCATTTTTACCTTGAGCGCGACCCGCGTCGTGTGGCAGGTCTTCACTCTGGACCGTGAAAACGCGGTCTTACAGGGCAGCGTTTAGCGGGCCGAGGGCGCTTTCAGTAGGGCGATCAGCAGCGTACTGCCCACCATGATCCCCGCCGCCAGCCACACCATTCCCGACAGGCCAGCTGAGGCGATCAGCTGGCCGCCGACAAGCGCCCCGGTGCCGATGGCGGCATTAAAAATGGCCACGTAAATGGCTGATGCCGGCTGGGCGACCGCGCCCGCGCTGCGCAGCAGCCAGGTCTGTAAGCCGACGAACACAATCGCGATGCCGGCGCCCCACAGGGCTAACAGTAGCCCGCTAAAACAGAACGGCAGTGGCGCAAGACGGGCGGCGCCAAGGATCGCCAGCGCGCCACCGCTCAGCAGCAGCGCAGCGAAAATCAGCCCCTTCAGATGACGATCGATAAGCTTACCGGCGATAACGTTACCCAGCAGCCCGGAAACCCCTGACAGCAGCAGCAGGCCGGAGAGGGCGGTCGCCGGGACTCCCTGCAGATTTATCAGCAGCGGTTCAATGTAGGTGAAGGCGGCAAAGTGTGCGGTAATGATGCAGGCCGTGGCGCCATACAGACCACCGAGCAGCGGATTGCGGAAAATATCGCGATAAACACGCAGCCTGACGGAGGCAGGGGCGGCCAGCGGGGGCAGCGTTGAGTACAGCGCCGCAGCGGCGGCCAGTGACAGCAAGGCCATCGCCATAAACGCGTGTCGCCAGCCCGCCAGGGTGGCGATAAAGCTCGCCAGCGGTACCCCCACTACGCTTGCCGCCGACACGCCGCCAAAAATGATCGCCGTGGCCAGCCCCAGCCGGTGCGGCGGCACCAGCTGCGCGGCGACGATGCCAATTAAGGCCCAGAAGGCGCCATGGGCCAGGGCGCCAATCATGCGGGCGCTCATCAGGGCGAACATCGAATAAGACCGGGTTGCGGCGAGGCAGGAAAGCGCCAGGAACAGCATCAGCCCGACCAGCAGCGCCTTGCGGGAAATACGCGCCGGCATCGCGCCGGAAAGCAGAGCCGCCAGGGCGCCCACCCAGCCATAGGCGGTGACGGCGAGGCCCATGCCGGATTCCGTCTGGTGAAAATCCGCCGCCAGGGCGCTGAGCATGCCCACCGGCGCCAGTTCGCTGGTGACGATCGAAAAGGCGCAGATCCCGAGCGCAACGACGGCTATCCAGACGCGCGCCGGCGCCGGGTGGAGGGGTAAAGCAATCTCTTTCATATCAGGCGTATCCTTAGGAAAGGTGCGTTCCGCGCGGTGCGCGGACGTTCAGGTGAGGAGCGAGCAGGCGACCGGATGGCCTGGTTGTCTCCGCGAGTGGCGTGCAGTATCATCCCTGTGAAACTGATAAAAAAGAGCGGAAAACGGAGAGTCGTTTTCCGTAAATGGAAAATAGATGACCGCAGAATTTAACTGGGATGATGCGCGCATATTCCTCGCCATCGCCCGGGCGGGAACGCTGAGCGGCGCCGCCGACAAGATGAACATGGGGATTGCCACGGTCTCCCGCCGGCTGGATCGGCTGGAGCAGGCGTTGAACGTTCCGCTCTTCAGCCGCCATCAGAGTGGCTATCGCCTGACCGACGATGGCGAAGCCCTGCTCGCGCGGGCTGAGGCGCTGGAATACGCAGGCCTGGCGTTCGGCGAAGCGGCGCAACTGCAGGGGCATGTCGCCGGGGTTGTCCGCCTGGCCACCGCGGACAACCTGGCCACGCATTTTATTCTGCCCTCCCTGAAAGGGCTCCTGGACCAATATCCCGAGCTGCGGGTGGAGGTGCTGAGCGGCGTGCAGTCGGTGAACCTGCACCGTCGGGATGCCGATCTGGCGATCCGCATGGTCAAGCCTGAGGCCGGGCATCTGACGTTAAAGCGTCTGGGGACGGTGGGGTTTGGCGTCTATGGCGCCGCCGGCTATCTGGCCGGCGCGGACGGCCAGTCGCTGAGCGAGGCGGACTTTGTGGGGTGGCCGGAAACTCACCAGCACCTGCCGGCCGCCCAATGGATCACGCGCACCCTGCGCGGCCGGCCGTGTAAAGTCGAAGCCAATACGCTCGTGGCCCAGGTTTCCGCGGTATCCGCGGGCCTCGGCCTGGGCGTCCTGCCGCACTTTATGGCGCGGGCCAGCGGCCTGCAGTGCCTGCAGCCGGAGATCGGCGCGGATCAGACCCTCTGGCTGGTGATGCATTCCGACCTGGCCGGGTCAAGACGCGTGCGGGTTCTCGCCGACCATCTCATCGCTCTCTTTGCGGATCATCAAGAGCGGCTGGCGATGCCCTGAAGGGACGCGGCTTGGGCGTGTATCGATAAGACCCCCCGGGGCTGACGAGCCACGATTTTTTCCGCGCCCGCTAACCGTCATACTCACCGCGCAATATTCGGCCCAATGCTGCGCCGCAGTCGAAAATACTACAGAGTGAGGGGATATCCTCGTCCGGCAAAATAATTTTGCGTTGTTGCCAGCGCCGCCTTGTTGCGCTCCCCCAAAAATGCCTGTCGATGTTAGGGTGAGAGGTTGATTACCACAGGAGAACGCAAATGATTGTCAGGACCTGGCACGGCTGTGTGCCATTGCAACATGCCGAGGGGTTTGCAAAGCACCTTGAGCGGACCGGCGTGGAACACGCCCGGGGTATCTCCGGCAACAGGGGCGCGCTGGTGCGCCGGGAAAACCAGGGCGAATGGGCGCATTTCTTTCTCGCCACCTACTGGCAGGATCTCGCGGCGGTCAAAGCCTTCGCAGGCGAAGACTATCACGTCGCGGTCACCTATCCGGACGACGAAGTATTCGAACTGCTCTCCGACCCCTACGTGTTTCAGCATGAGGTTGAGGCCGTGTCGCCGCTGTAGGCTGCGTATCGGGCAGGCGGAAGTTAGGCCAACCACAGACGGTTGCTGGCCGCGTGAGATCGACCTCTACCTTGCCATGGGCAGCCAGCCACCGTTGGGTGAGCGTGGAATGACAGGAACACTTAGCCTTTGAGTGCGGCAACAATGGCGGCTTCCATTTTCTCCGGCGTCGTGAACGGCGCAAAACGCGTGAGGGGAGTGCCGTCGCGACCGATGAGGAACTTGGTGAAATTCCACTTGATCCGTCCGCCGAGCACGCCGGGCAACGCTTGTTTCAAATAACGAAACAGCGGATGCGCGGCGGGGCCGTTGACGTCCACTTTCTCAAACATCGGGAAGCTCACGCCGTAGTTAACGTGACAGGTCTGCTCGATTTCATCCGCACCGCCGGGTTCCTGCTTGCCAAACTGGTTGCAGGGGAAACCAAGCACAACCAGCCCCTGAGCCGCGTACTTTTGGTAGAGCGCTTCAAGGCCAGCATATTGCGGCGTGAAGCCACAATGGCTGGCCGTATTCACCACCAGAACCACCTTGCCAGCATAGTCAGCCATGGAGAGGGGCTGTCCGCGCAGGCGGGTAGCCGTCAATTGATAAAAAGGGGTCATAGCAGGCTCCTGAGAGTAGAAACAGTTCAACGCTGACGATCGCGCGAATGTTTGAAGCAGATTAGGCAGTTATGATACACAGGGTTAGGGATTTGTACCTGGAGTGTTAAAAAAACGCCAGATGTCATAGAAAAAATCGCGAACAGGAACGGCTGAAAATGGTGAAATATATCTTATCGCTGGTCGTAGTGGCGATGCTCGCAGGCTGTACCAGCGCGCCAAACTTGCCGCCTCGGGATACCATTGTGGCGGTGAAACCCACAGAGTCCGGTATTGTCGCCAGCTCAGCGAAATACAGTTACCGCTTTGTCCGTGACGGTGTGCCTGAGGAATATCAGCGTTATAAGACCTTTTATGAGCGCTTTCACCAACAGGCTTCCGGCGTGCGGGTTAACTTTGTCGTGGAACAACATGAGGTAACGGCGGAATATCTGGTGGTGATGGATCAGCGCAAACTGGATGCCGGGCAGCATAGCGAGCTGGTAAATCAGTATCATGCGGTGCAGATTGATAACGATCGCCTCGGGGTGTTGTTTAAAGCGACAGGGTTTTGGACGGCATCGGACGCGTCAGATCTGGCCGCCGCCTACCAGTTAGCTCACCCCGTTGTGGTATCAATCAATGATAAGACCAAAACGATTAGCTCGCTTGGCGCCGTCGCCATGGCCCCGTTGTTTCCGTTTTACATGATGTATGGCTGTGCCATCGGGCCTTGTGTCTGAAGAAAATAGCCAGCAAGTCACTCGACTCACTGGCTGAGTATTTCACTACGCTTCACTTTTAGACGATTGTTTGTGAAACAGTTCGCGGAATACCGGGTAGATATCCTCCTGGTCGCGGATATGCTGCATGGCGAAATTATCAAAGGTCGCCTGCAGGTGTTCATACTCGCGCCACAGGGTCTGATGCGCCCGGCGGGTAATTTCGATATAGCTGTAATAACGCACCACTGGCAGAATTTTCTTCGCCAGCAGTTCGTGGCACAGCGGGGAGTCGTCGGCCCAGTTGTCGCCATCCGACGCCTGGGCGGCGTAGATGTTCCACTGCGCCGGGTCATAACGCGCCTGCACCACTTCATCCATCAGCTTCAGGGCGCTGGAGACGATGGTGCCGCCGGTCTCCTGAGAGTAGAAGAACTCGTGTTCATCCACCTCTTTCGCCTGAGTATGGTGGCGGATGTAGACCACATCGACGTTTTTATAGGTCCGGCTGAGGAACAAATACAGCAGGATATAAAAGCGCTTGGCCATGTCTTTGGTGGCCTGGTCCATCGAGCCTGAGACGTCCATCAGGCAGAACATTACCGCCTGGCTGGAGGGCTCCGGCCGTTTTTCGTAATTTTTGTAGCGCAAGTCAAAGGTGTCGATAAACGGCACCCGTTCAATTTTAGCCCGCAGTTCGGCAATCTCTTTGCGCAGGCGCTCCTCCTCCAGCAGCTGCACCGGTTCGCTGCGGCTGATGGTCTCCAGATCCTCCTCCAGGGCGCGCAGTTCACGGCGCTTGCCGGCGGTCATCGCCGTCCGGCGGGCCAGCGAGTTCTGCAGCGAACGCACCACGCTGATGTTGGCCGGCACCCCGTTAGAGGTAAAGCCCGCGCGATGGGTTTTAAACTCGTTAAGCTGCCGGTGCTGATTTTTCTTCAGGTTCGGCAGGGCGAGATCTTCGAACAGCAGATCCAGGTACTCATCTTTCGAAATCTGGAAGACAAACTCATCCTTCCCTTCGCCATCGGCGCTGGCTTGCCCCTGACCGCCGCCGCCGCCGCCGCCGCCCCCTTGCGGGCGTTCGATGCGGTCGTTTTGCACGAAATGGTCGTTGCCCGGGTGGACGCGGTTGCGCAGCCCGCCGCGACCCTGATGAAACATCGGCTCGTTGATATCGTCCGTCGGGATCGAGACGGATTCTCCGCTCTCAATATCAGTCACCGAGCGCTTGTTGATGGCCTCGGAGATCGACTGTTTAATCTGCGCCTTATAACGGCGCAAAAAGCGCTGACGATTGACGGCGCTTTTGTTTTTCCCGTTCAGGCGTCGGTCTATGAACCAGGTCATATGCCCTCCTGTACTGCATTAGCCAACTTTACTTATCATCATTCAGCTGCAGTTGGCCCGGCGGCGCACCGCCGGGCTGGACGCATCAGGACGATTTACGAACCCGCAGGTACCACTCGCACAGCAGGCGAACCTGTTTGCGGGTGTAGCCTTTCTCCATCATGCGGTCGACAAAGTCGTCGTGTTTTTTCTGCTCATCGGTTGAGGTTTTGGCGTTAAACGAAATGACCGGCAACAGCTCTTCGGTATTGGAGAACATTTTCTTCTCAATAACCGTGCGCAGTTTCTCATAGCTGGTCCAGTTCGGATTACGTCCGCTGTTGTTGGCTCTGGCGCGCAGCACAAAGTTGACGATTTCATTACGGAAGTCTTTCGGGTTGCTGATCCCGGCCGGCTTCTCAATTTTCTCCAGCTCGGCATTCAACGATTCACGGTCAAACAGCTGCCCGGTGTCCGGATCGCGATATTCCTGATCCTGGATCCAGAAGTCAGCGTAGGTGACATAGCGATCGAAAATGTTCTGCCCGTACTCGGAGTAGGATTCCAGATAAGCGGTCTGGATCTCTTTGCCGATAAACTCGGCGTATTTCGGGATCAGATAGCCTTTGAGGAACTCCAGATAGCGCTCGGCCTGCTCCTGCGGGAACTGTTCGCGCTCAATCTGCTGCTCCAGCACATAGAACAGATGCACCGGGTTGGCCGCCACTTCAACATGGTCGAAGTTAAACACCCTTGAGAGGATCTTAAAGGCAAAGCGGGTGGAGAGCCCGTTCATCCCTTCATCCACCCCGGCATAGTCGCGATACTCCTGATAGGATTTCGCTTTCGGGTCGGTATCCTTCAGGCTCTCGCCGTCATAGAC
This sequence comes from Klebsiella sp. TF21-TM, assembly GCF_019753495.1. Classification (NCBI taxonomy): domain Bacteria; kingdom Pseudomonadati; phylum Pseudomonadota; class Gammaproteobacteria; order Enterobacterales; family Enterobacteriaceae; genus Klebsiella; species Klebsiella sp. TF21-TM. The sequence continues at coordinate 75,555 of NZ_JAIJYL010000006.1, forward strand.
CCGCATTTTCGAGTAGATGCTCGAGTTTTCCGGCTCTTTCAGGCGCGACAGAATCGAGAAGCGCGCCAGCGTTTCCAGAGTGCCCGGGGCGCATGGCGCATGCGTCAGTTCGCTGCTGTTGAGCAGTTTTTCATAGATACGGATCTCTTCGGAGATCCGCAGGCAATAAGGCACTTTGACGATATAGACGCGGTCGAGGAAGGCCTCGTTGTTTTTGTTATTACGGAAGGTCACCCATTCCGATTCGTTGGAGTGGGCAAGGATGATCCCGTTAAACGGCAGGGCGGAGATCCCTTCGGTCCCGTTATAGTTACCCTCCTGGGTCGCGGTCAGCAGCGGATGCAGCACCTTGATCGGCGCCTTAAACATCTCGACGAACTCCATGATCCCCTGGTTGGCGCGGCACAGCGCACCGGAGTAGCCGTAGGCGTCCGGGTCGTTCTGCGCATAGTGTTCCAGCTTACGGATATCCACTTTACCCACCAGCGCCGAAATATCCTGGTTGTTCTCATCGCCTGGTTCGGTTTTGGCGATGGCGACCTGCTCGAGAATCGATGGCCAGACTTTGACCACGCGGAATTTCGTGATATCGCCGCCAAACTCATGCAGGCGTTTGGCCGCCCACGGCGACATAATGGTGCCGAGATAGCGGGTAGGGACGCCATACTCTTTCTGAAGGATCTGCGCATCCTCCTGCGGATTGAACAGGCACAGCGGGTGATCGTTAACCGGGCTGCGCTCGCCGTTGGCGCTCAGCACATAGATAGGCACGCGCTGCATGAGGGCTTTCAGCCGTTCAGCCAGCGATGATTTACCGCCGCCCACCGGTCCCAGCAGATAGAGGATCTGTTTCTTCTCTTCCAGCCCCTGGGCGGCATGCTTGAGGTAGGAAACGATCTGCTCAATGGCGTCTTCCATACCGTAAAACTCTTCAAACGCTGGATAGCGTGCGATGACCCGGTTTGAAAAGAGACGGGATAGCCGCGGCTCGAGAGCCGTATCAACCATGACGGGTTCACCAATGGCCATCAACAGACGTTCTGCCGCATTGGCATAGGCACTGCGATCTTGCCGGCAGATGGTAAGAAACTCCTGCAGTGTGAACTCTTCGTCCTTGGCAGCTTCATAGCGCTGGCGATAGTGATCGAATATATTCATGGCATGCCGTCCTTTCGTTTTTTAGCACAGGTTGAGAGCCGTTCATATGAATAGTGGGGGCCCCCGGAAGACATAAGCTGAACATCGCTCTCCTGGTATCCAGCAACCCTTATGCCAGGTTGCGGGTGGGGTAGCGTGAATGTGCCCTGCAATTACACCTTCTAAATTTAAGCGTAGATGCATTTAGAAATCTTGCATGCCGCAGAAAATCAATTTCAATGACATATCAATAACTCATCCTGAAAAAGACGCTTTTTGATTCGCCGGGACGTGAAGCTGTCATCGGGCTGTCACCAGATGGTAAGAGAAGGGTGGGAAAGTGAACGATTTGTGTCATATCGGGTAAAGAATTTGAGGCATGAGACCTACGACGGTAAACTGCACGGGCTGATTATTTGACAACGGGAATATGGATTGTGACTAAAATCAAACTTCTGGCACTCGGCGTGCTGATTGCGACCTCCGCCAGCGCGGCGCATGCCGATGGGAAGTTCACGCTTGGGGCTGGCGTCGGCATCGTTGAGCATCCGTACAAGCAGTATGATGCGGATGTTTATCCGGTGCCGGTCATTAGTTATGAGAGCGATAACTTCTGGTTCCACGGTCTGGGCGGGGGTTACTACCTGTGGAATGACACCAACGATAAGCTGTCGATAACGGCCTACTGGTCGCCGATGTACTTCAAGCCGGGCGACAGCGATAGCGAACAAATGCGTCGCCTGGATAAACGTAAATCGACCGTGATGGCCGGTCTTTCTTATGTCCACAACACGCCCTATGGCTTCCTGCGCACGACGATTGCCGGCGATACGCTGGATAACAGCAACGGTATCAACTGGGATCTCGCCTGGCTGTACCGCTACACCAACGGGAACCTGACGCTGACGCCGGGCATTGGCGTCGAGTGGAACAGCGACAATCAGAACGAATACTACTATGGCGTCTCGCAGCATGAGTCCCGTCGCAGCGGGATGCGCAGCTACGATCCGGACAGCAGCTGGAACCCGTATCTGGAGCTGGCGGCCAACTATCGCTTCCTCGGCGACTGGAGCGTATACGGTATTGCGCGCTACACGCGTCTGTCGGATGAAATTACCGATAGCCCGATGGTGGACAAATCCTGGAGCGGTCTAATCTCAACCGGGATCACCTACACCTTCTGATTGTGCATTATTACAGTGCGCTTTATGCATCAAAACAGGGCTTCGCGCCCTGTTTTGCTTTATGGTGGTGCAGGGCGCGAAGAAGGAGACGATGGTGAAAAAAACAGTATGCTTTGGCGAGCAGGCGGCAGTTCCGGCCATCGGGCTGGGGACCTGGTATATGGGCGAGAACGCGGCGCAGCGTCAGCAGGAGGTGGCTGCACTGCGCGCGGGCATCGACCATGGCCTGACGGTAATCGATACCGCGGAGATGTATGCCGACGGCGGGGCGGAGGAGGTGGTGGGCCAGGCGATCCGCGGCCTGCGCGACCGGGTGACGTTGGTCTCTAAAGTCTATCCCTGGCACGCCGGCGGAGCGGCGATGCGCCGCGCCTGTGAAAACAGTCTGCGCCGGCTGCAGACCGACTATCTGGATATGTATCTCCTGCACTGGCGGGGCGATATCCCCCTGCAGGAGACGGTCGAGGCGATGGAAAGGCTGGTGGCCGAGGGCAAAATCCGCCGTTGGGGCGTCTCCAATCTGGACACCGACGATATGCAGGCGCTGTGGCGCACGGCGGGCGGCGAACGCTGCGCCACCAACCAGGTGCTCTATCATCTCGCGTCGCGGGGAATTGAATACGATCTGCTGCCCTGGTGTCAGCAGCACACCCTGCCGGTGATGGCCTATTGCCCGCTGGCGCAGGCGGGGCGCTTACGCGATGGACTTTTTCAGCATACCGATATCATCAATATGGCTAACGCGCGGGGCGTGACGGTGGCGCAGCTGCTGCTGGCCTGGGTGATTCGTCATCCGGGAATGCTGGCGATCCCGAAAGCGGCGACTATCGAGCATGTGGTGCAGAATGCCGCCGCGCTTGATATCGTTCTCAGCCCGCAAGAGCTTGCGCAGCTGGATCGCCTCTATCCGCCGCCGCCGCGGAAAACCCGGTTGGATATGGTTTAACCCACAGCGCATCGAGGTGGAGAAGAGAAAAAGCCCCGTGATAAACGGGGCTTTTTGCGGTTAGCGTTTTTTCACGCTGATGGTTTGCGCCAGGCGAGACGGGGTCTCTTCACTGGCTTTCTGCGGCTGGGTCACGCAGCAGGTTTCGACGCAAACGAAGGTTTTATAGCCATCGTCCGGCATGTCGCCCATGCTGACGGACAGCGCCGGGCCCGGGTTCCAGGCCACCACGTTGTGCTGATGATGATGCACCACGTCGATCGTGCGGCTGAGCGCGTCGTCGTGGATCACGCTGCAGCCTTCGGCGTCGAGATAGACGCGGTCGGTACGATCCGGGAAGGTCTGCACGCCGTTGTTCAGAACGCCTTCTTCGGCGTTCTTTACTTTATCGATATAGCGCTCGCCAAGACCGCTCACTTTCACCGCTGCGATATCGCCGACGTTGAAGTAGCTGTGCAGGGCAGAGGTGGTCTCGAATTCGCCGTGGGCTTCCAGCTCGATTTCGCAGGTCTTGCCCAGCTTGAAGCGGGCATAGAGGGTGAACTCATGCGGCCACAGCTTCATGGTTTCAGCGCTGTTCTGCAGCGCAAAGGTCAACATCACGCCGCTGTCGTCTTCATCATGCCCTTCCAGGGTCCACGGCAGGTTGCGGGCAAAGCCGTGCGACGGCAGGCCCTGCTGCGCCGATGGGCCAAACCACGGCCAGCAAATCGGCACGCCGCCGCGCAGGGCGACGCCCTGTTTAAATGGGGTGTTGTTGCTCAGCCACAGGACTTCTTCTTCACCGGCGGGTTTCCAGGAGAGCAGGTGCGCCCCCTGCAGCGCCACAGAGGCTTTCACCTGCGGATGGTCGATGACAATCAGCTCCAGGTCGTCCAGCTGGCGACGGGAGATAACGGGCGAAATGGTTTCATTCACCGGGAGAGCAAAAATTTTATTTATCATTGTGCAATCCTATCTCTGCAGACAAAAAAAAGAGCGACCGAAGTCGCTCTTACAGATTACTTTTTCATCTCAACTTATTTGGAGATGTGGGCAATCAGGTCCAGAACTTTGTTGGAGTAGCCAGTTTCGTTGTCGTACCAGGAAACCAGTTTAACGAAGTTGTCGTTCAGTGCGATACCTGCTTTAGCATCGAACACGGAAGTGCAAACTTCGCCGTTGAAGTCGGTAGAAACAACGTCGTCTTCGGTGTAACCCAGAACGCCTTTCATTGCGCCTTCAGAAGCGGCTTTGATAGCTTTCTTGATTTCTTCGTAGGACGCTGCTTTTTCCAGACGAACGGTCAGGTCAACAACGGATACGTTCGGAGTCGGAACGCGGAACGCCATACCGGTCAGTTTGCCGTTCAGTTCTGGCAGTACTTTACCTACTGCTTTAGCAGCGCCGGTAGAGGACGGGATGATGTTCTGAGCTGCGCCGCGGCCGCCGCGCCAGTCTTTGTGAGACGGGCCATCAACGGTTTTCTGAGTAGCGGTGGTTGCGTGGACGGTGGTCATCAGGCCTTCAACGATACCGAAGTTGTCGTTGATGACTTTAGCCAGCGGTGCCAGGCAGTTGGTGGTGCAGGATGCGTTGGAAACGATATCCTGGCCAGCGTAAGTGTCGAAGTTAGCGCCGCGAACGAACATCGGGGTGTTGTCTTTGGACGGGCCAGTCAGAACGACTTTTTTCGCGCCAGCGGTGATGTGTTTACGAGCGGTTTCGTCGGTCAGGAAGATACCGGTTGCTTCAGCAACAACGTCAACACCAACTTCGTCCCACTTCAGGTTAGCCGGGTCACGTTCAGCGGTAACACGGATTTTTTTACCGTTAACGACCAGATGACCGTCTTTCACTTCAACGGTGCCGTCGAAACGACCGTGAGTGGAGTCATACTTCAGCATGTAAGCCATGTACTCTGCGTCTAACAGGTCGTTGATTGCAACGATCTCGATGTCAGAACGTTTCTGAGCAGCACGGAAAACAATGCGACCGATACGGCCAAAACCGTTGATACCTACTTTGATAGTCATATATTCCACCAGCTATTTGTTAGTGAATAAAAGGTTGCCTGTAAAATTACAAAAACCTTACGCAGCGTCAAGCGGAATCGTGTCAATCATTGCGACAAATCAATCCTGAGCACACCTTGCGCGATTGATTTGCCTCACTCTCCCTTTGAGCCCAATTCCATATGGGGGCTGCGCGCGGAATTTTAAAGGGCATTTAAGATAAAAACGTGATTTAAGTCACAATTATCTGGCTGCCTGTGGGCACCGGATAAGTTTAGAACAAAAGTGTACGCTTCATTGTTAATGTTTTGTTAGAATTGGGGCGAAAGTTGTCCATTGCAAAGCGAGATGTAAGCCCATGGCAAATAAACCCTCCCCGGAAGAGCTGAAAAACGGCTTGAGCGAAATGCAGTTTTACGTGACCCAACATCATGGCACCGAACCGCCTTTCACCGGACGGCTGCTGCACAACAAGAAAAATGGCGTGTATCACTGCCTGGTGTGCGATGCGCCGCTGTTCAACTCCCAGACCAAATACGACTCCGGCTGCGGCTGGCCGAGCTTCTACGAGCCGGTAAGCGAAGAGGCCATTCGCTATCTGGACGACAGCTCCCACGGCATGCAGCGCATTGAAATCCGCTGCGGAAATTGTGATGCCCATCTCGGTCACGTGTTTCCGGATGGCCCGCAGCCGACCGGCGAGCGCTATTGTGTCAATTCGGCGTCGCTCAGCTTCACCGATGAGCAGAACGGCGAGCAGATTAAGGGCTGAAGAAACGATTCAGCAAATTATTCCAGGTGGAGGTGAGCGGAAGATGGATATTGAACAAATTATCGACAGCATGACCCCGGAAGTGTATCAGCGTCTGGCGACGGCGGTAGAGCTGGGAAAATGGCCGGATGGCGTGGCGCTGACGCCGGAGCAGAAGGAAAATAGCCTGCAGCTGGTGATGCTGTGGCAGGCCCGGTATAACACCGACGCCCAGCATATGACCATCGACACCCGCGGGCAGATGGTGATGAAGAGCAAACAGCAGCTGAAGGAAGATTTCGGCATCGTGCCGAAGCCAATAGCCACCGTGAAGTTGCAATAAACCGCCGGCCGGCGGGGAGACGTTCCGGCGTCGGGTGATCCGGCGCCGGACTAGGGTAGCGTCAATGACCGCGCCCGGCGGCCAGTCGCTTCGCTTACTTTTTATTCATCATCGCTTTCAGGTCGGCAAACGGGTTGTAGGTGGCCTCGCCGACGCTCTTTTGCGCATCTTCGCCCGCTACCACCGTGGAGCCATACTGATCGGCTTCGGTGTACTTGGAATGTTCGTGATCGTGACAGTAAAGGCACAACATCTCCCAGTTGCTGCCATCTTCCGGGTTATTGGAGTGGTCGTGATCGATATGGTGCACCGTCAGCTCGCGCAGATTGGAGTAGACAAACTCCCGTGAGCAGCGTCCGCATACCCAGGGAAAGAGCTTGAGCGCCTTTTCGCGGTAACCCACTTCCAGACGTGCGTAATTTTTGGGGATATAGGCCATGGCCCCCTGCCTCCTGTCAAACGGTTAAGCTGCGCCAGCCCCTGGCGCAGCGGATAACAGGCATCATAACCTATCCCGGGCGGCGCGATATACCTGCATTGCCGGCGATGCTGCCTGCGTCACGCCGCCCGGCGGCGGCGATGCGGCGGAACAGCCGCGATTAGTGTTTGATCCCCAGCGATTCCGCCAGCTGGCGGGCCAGCTGGTTCTGGTCATCGGCGCCATACTCCCAGAACATCGCTCCGGCGAGGCCTTTCGCCTTGATGTAGTCCGCTTTAATGGCCACCGAGCGCGGGTTCTCGTAGGAGAGGGCGAACAGCGGCTTGCCCTCCGCGGACTGCACCGACAGCCACGGGACTTTCGCCTCATCGTCCCAGTGCTCGGTAAAGCGTTTCTGCGGATCGTTGAGCAATTTGCCCACGATATCATTGTATTTCACGTAGGTGTCTTTGCTCAGGTCATAGCCCAGCGAGGCAAACAGCGCGATCTGCTGTGGACCAAAATAGGGCTGGGTGACCGGGTTCTTTTGCGCATCCGCTTTACTCCAGTCAATCCCCGGCTCGACCGCCCGTTTCGGCACCCGGCCATAAAAACCAATTCCGAGGTTCATCTGGCTGGGTTTAAGCCCGGCGGCCAGGTAATTGTTGACCACAAAATCGGCGCTGTATTTATCCGCCGCGGCGACCGTCGGCCAGTGGCTGGAGTCATACAGGTTCGAGTTGAAGTACTGCGTGCCGTAGGCCATGTCGTAGGTCATCAGGTTGATGTAGTCGAGCGATGACGCAATCGCTTTGACGTCCACCCAGCTTTTCGGGCTTTCGGCGTTGGCGCCCACGGCGATAGTGACCAGTTTCCTGGTACCAAACGCTGCGCGCAGCTCTTTTAACAGCGCGGTAAAGTTATCGCGATCGGCCGGTTGACTGGCAACCAGCCCCCAGGCGCCGTTGACCGGAAACTCCCAGTCGAGGTCAATCCCATCCAGACCATATTTTTCAACAATTTCCTGCGCAGACTGAATAAACACCTTCCGGGTTTCTTTGCTTGCCGCCGCGCCGGAGAAACCGCGCGCCCCCCAGCCGCCGACCGACAGCAGGACTTTGAGGTCCGGGTTCTGTTTACGCAGGGCCGGGAGCTTTTGCAGATCCGCCTGCACCTTCGGCGACAGCCAGATCTCGTGCAAATGAGCAGGATCCTTCAGGGCTGCGTTGGTCTCGTCTTTTTCATCGTTATAGATAAGGCCAAACGAGTAGTTGAGATGGGTGATCTGCCGGACGTCCAGCTTGTCGATATCCCCGCCCGGCCCGGCAGTGACGTCGCCGCCGCCGTTGAAATAGCCGACGGACATCAGCGGTTGGGCAGAGAGCGCGGAAGCGCAAAGCAGGGGCAAGGCTGCCAGCAAGGGCAAACGTTTCATAGTGGTTCCTCTTTGACATAAAAAAAATAACCGCGCCACGGAAATGGCGTGGCGAAAAAACAGCCTTGCCAGACTACCAGCAATAACCTGTTGAAACTGCGAGAGAGTTCAATTTATGGACGATAACGAAGCGGTAGAAAAAGCCCCGGCGCGGGCGCGCCGGGGGCGGGATCAGGCGTGGGTTTCCCGCCAGTCGTCGAGGGTATAGAGCGTGGCGCCTGCGGCGGCCATCTCCATAAACGCCTGGCTGCTGTCCTGCGGCTGAAGATTCACCCCGCGGCAGCCGTCGGTGATGACGTTGACCGTGTAGCCCAGCGCCAGGGCATCCAGCACGGTGAACTTAACGCAGTAATCGGTGGCGAGGCCGAGCACGGTCAGCTCCACGATCCCCTGACCACGCAGCCAGCCGTCCAGTTCAGTTTTCTGCCGGTGACCGTTGTCAAAAAAAGCGCTGTAGCTGTCAATGACCCGGTTTTGCCCTTTGTGGAACACGGCGGCGATGGCCTGCTGCTTGAGCAGGGGATGCAGCGCCGCGCCTTCGCTGTGCTGAACGCAGTGATCCGGCCAGAAAGTTTGCGCCAGGCCATCCAGGTCGCCCACGGTGTAGGGCTCCACCTGGTGCTGGCTGGCGAAGCTGCCGTGATCCGCGGGATGCCAGTCCTGGCTGGCGACGATGGGCTCGCCGCGCGCCAGGCTCCAGTCGATAAGCGCATTGGCCACCTCGACGGTGCTGTCGCCTTCGGGAACCGCCAGCGCGCCGCCGGCGCAGAAGTCGTTCTGCAAATCAACCAGTAACAGCGCTCGATGCGCCATACGTCCTCCTTAAGCTTCGTCAGGGGTCAGTTCGCCACGCAGATTCTGCTGCATCGCCGCGCGAATGGCGTCAACGTCCAGCTGCTGGCTCAGCAGATAGTGTAGCTTGGTCAGCGTCGCTTCCACCGTCATATCGAAACCACTGATGACTCCCGCCTGGGCGAGGGCATTGCCGGTGGCATAGCCGCCCATGTTCACTTTCCCGGACATACACTGCGTCAAGTTGACCACCACAATGCCGCGCTGGCTGGCTTCCGCCAGCACCTGAATAAACTCGCCATTCTGCGGCGCATTGCCGACGCCGTAGGAGCGGAGGATCAGCGCTTTCACCGGCTGGCGCAGGAAATTACGCACCACGTCGGCGGAGATGCCGGGGTAAATCGTCACCACGCCAATCGGCTGCGGGGTGATGGGGTGCACGATAAGCTCACCGCGGCCCTGCGGCGCCGGCGGGGTACCGAGACGGCGGATATGGATCCCGGCCTCCAGCAGCGGCGCGAGGTTTGGCGAGGCGAAGGCGTCAAAGCCGTCGGCATGGGCTTTAGTGGTACGGTTACCGCGGAACAGCCGATTGTTGAAGAACAGCGCCACTTCGTTAATCGGATAGTTGGCGGCGACGTACAGGGCATTGAGCAGGTTGATCTGGCCGTCGGAGCGCAGCTCGGCCAGCGGGATTTGTGACCCTGTCACAATCACCGGTTTACCGAGGTTTTCCAGCATGAACGACAGCGCAGAGGCGGTAAACGCCATGGTGTCGGTACCGTGGAGGATCACAAAGCCATCATACTCCTCGTAATGGCTGCGGATATCGTCAGCGATGTGCTGCCAGTCCTCAGGGGTCATATCGGATGAATCCATCAGCGGATGGTATTCATGGATCGTGAAGTCCGGCATCTCCGGGCGATGGAACTCAGGCATCAGCGCCAGTTGACGCTGGAGATGGCCGGAAACGGGTACATAGCCGTGTTCAGAGCGCTGCATACCGATGGTCCCACCGGTGTAGGCAACGTAAATCGATTTTTTTTGCATAGCATCGCTTAGGTTGGTCGTAGACAGGCGCAGTATAAAGAGACGGAGGAAAAAATACAGTGTTGGCCGCTCGCTTTGTGGCGGCGCTGGCAGGTGCGGAAAAAAGGCTGCCCCGGGAGACGGGGCAGCCGCTGCGTATTAACGGATGTTGGCGCAGGTCAGGCAGAAGGCATAGCGGTTCTGCGGGTCGTTAAACGCCGCCAGCTTGTCGCTTTCGGCTTTCACCGTCTCGGCTGCCGCGGCCACCGGCGCAGGCAGCCAGGCCTGAATGGCGGCCGGCAGCGAGGCGCGTACCGAACCGGTCAGGCTGTCCAGCACCATCGAGAAGAAGGTGGGCTCTTCCTGATAGTAGTTGAGGTGCCAGGTTTTCAGCTTCGCCAGCTCGGCGGCCTTGGCCACCGCGTCGTCGAAGTCGCCGAGGCTGTCGACAAGACCGTTGGCTTTGGCATCTTCCCCGGTCCAGACGTGGCCCTGGGCAATCTGGTCGATTTTCTCCGGCGTGCTCTTACGCGCGTTAGCCACCAGGGTGATAAAGCGTTGATAGCCGTTCTCAATGCTCAACTGCATCAGCTGCTGCACTTCCGGCGGCAGCGCTTTGGTGCTGGAGATATCCGCCAGCGGCGATGTGGCGACGCCGTCGGTATGGACGCCAATCGACCCGAGGGTGTTTTCCACGGTGTTGATCACCCCAAAGATGCCGATGGAGCCGGTGAGGGTGCTTGGGTTCGCGACAATGTAGTCCGCCGGCGTGGAGATCCAGTAGCCGCCGGAGGCCGCCATGCCGCCCATTGAAACGACCACCGGTTTACCCGCGGCTTTGGCTGCCGCCAGCTCTTCGCGAATGATTTCCGAGGCGGTCACGCTGCCGCCCGGGCTGTTGACGCGCAGGACGATGGCCTTAATTTTCGGGTCGAGGCGCGCATCGCGAATTTGCGCAGCGGTGGTGTCGCCGCCGACGTTGCCCGGGGTCTCCTCGCCGTCCATGATGGCGCCGTTGGCGAAGATCACCGCGATGGCGGAACCCTGGTCAGACGGTGTTTTCACGTTGTAGTCGTAATAGCTGATCGCCCGGTAATTGTTATCCGCTTTGCTCCAGCCAAACTGTTTGGTCAGCGCCTTTTCCACTTCCGTGGAGGTCGCCAGCTCATCCACCAGCTTATTGTCCAGCGCATATTTCGCCGTATCGCCGCCCACCTTACGCAGGCCATCGATAATGCCCTGGGCGCCCGGGAAGAGCTGCTGGGCGGTGATCTGCCGGTTGGCGGCGATGGTGTTGAGGTAGTTCTGCCACAGTTCGCCAATCCAGCGGCTGTCCGCTTCGCGGGCGGCAGGGGACATGTCATCGCGAATGAAAGGCTCGACGGCGGATTTATAGGTGCCGACGCGGAAGACATGGGTGGAGACTTTCAGCTTATCCAGCAGCGACTTGTAGTACAGCCCGTTGGTGGCGAAGCCGTGCAGGTCCACCTCGCCCTGCGGAGAGAGCCAGATTTTGTTGGCAAAGCTCGCCAGGTAGTACTGGCCCTGGCTGTAGCTGCTGCCGACGGCATACACCGGTTTGCCGCTGTCGCGGAATTCGCGCAGCGCTTTACCGATGTACTGCATGGAGGGCTGATCGCCGCCGACGAAGTTTTTCAGATCCAGCACAATACCGGTGATATTACGGTCATCCTTCGCCTGACGGATGGTCTGCACGATATCGAACAGAGAATTCTCCTGCAGACGGTCCGAGCTGGCGCCAAACAGCTGGCGGCCAATTACGCCGAGCTTGCTGCTGGCGGACGGTTTATCCACCACCACGCCGGTAATATCCAGCAGCAGCGCGCCGCGCGCGGCATGTTCGCTGGTGGTGCTGCTGAACTGGCTCCAGATGCCGATACACACCAGCACCAGCACCAGGAAGATCGCATTGAGGGCCAGTTTGCGAATAAAGTTGAGTATCCGCCACGTCCATTTAAAAAAGCTGGCAATCAGTCGCCAAAGGGTTCGCATGTATTCTCCCTAACGTTATCTAAAAATGGGCAGGCCGCAGGGGCCGCCGCGTCTGGCTATCCTAAAGAGTGAGCCGTCGGTTGTCAGCAGGAATCACCGACCGCGCTGTAACAAAATCCTTGTGCATGTTAATTTTATGAAAAATGACATCACAGGAGTTATACAGATGGATGCTCTCGACCTACTGCTTAATCGCCGCAGCGCTTCCCGCCTGGCGGAACCGGCCCCGGCCGGCGAACAGCTGGAAAACATTCTGCGCGCCGGGCTGCGCGCCCCGGATCATGGCACCCTGCAGCCGTGGCGCTTTTACATTATCGCCGATGACGGCCGCGAACGCTTTAGTCAACTGCTGGAAAAGGGGGCCCTGGAGGCCGGCCAGGATGAGAAGGGCATAGAGAAAGCCCGCAATGCGCCGTTTCGCGCGCCGCTGATCATTACCGTAGTGGCGCGCTGTGAAGACCACCCGAAGGTGCCGCGCTGGGAGCAGGAGATGTCCGCTGGCTGCGCGGTGATGGCGATGCAGATGGCGGCCCTGGCCCAGGGATTCAACGGCATCTGGCGCAGCGGAGCATTGACCGAGAGCCCGGTGGTGCGGGCCGGCTTCGGGTGCCGCGAGCAGGATAAAATCGTCGGCTTCCTCTATCTGGGCACGCCGCAGCTGAAAGCCTCAACCACCATTGCCCTGCCGGATACCGCGCCGTTTGTGACGCGATTCTGAGTCAGCGCGTGTTACGCCGGGTGGCGGCTGCGCCTTACCCGGCCTACATTCGTGCGACCTGTCGTTAATTTATTCACCATTGTTGCTGAAACTGCCGGTGCTGGCCGCCCCCTGTGTGCTCCCTGCGCCATGCCAGACATAACGCAGAAGACATATCGGGAGCGCCATCTGCCCGGACATAACACAGGAGTGGTAGCCCTGCTAAGCGCAGCGCGAGCAGGGAAATTTACGATTGCGCCGTTATTTCGCCGGGTGGCGGCTGCGCCTTACCCGGCCTACATAACCATCCTTATATCAGACGGATACCCCTTAATGTAGGCCCGCGCAAGCACAGCGCCGCCGGGCGATGGCAGCAGGCTCGGAGCCGCATCTATGCCGGGCGGCGGCGTGCGCCTTACCCGGCCTGCAGCCCCAAAGGTAGCCCGGACAAGGCGCGCCAGGCGCCGTATCCGGGAGTTCAACGGCGATGACGTTACTTCTGCGTTTTGGCGAATTCGTCTTTGGCTTTCTGCAACTGCTGCTGGAAGGCCGGGTTGGTGTGCAGCGTGGCGACCACCGCGGAGCCGACGATGCGCGCCGCATCGACATCGCTCTGCCAGTGATAGCCGCAGATCACCCGGCTCTCGCCGAGCTCATAGCCGCGCTTCAAAATTTCGTTCTGCCGCTGCGGGTTGATCTCCGCCAGCACCAGGGCGGTGGCCCAGCCGATGGAGGTATGCCCGGATGGGTAAGAGCCGTTTTTCGCCAGCTTGTCCTGCTCGGTGGTGTTGCAGGTGGAGACACCGTAGAAGGCAAACGGGCGAATGCGCATATACCTCTCTTTCGCGCCGCGGGTCGCCAGATCGCCGGCGTCTTCAATCATATTGGTCAACAGCTTATGGAGCTGCGGCGCGTCCTTTTCGGTGATCGGCGAGCCAAAGGCGCTGGAGAAGGCGTTAGCCACGCCGCCCGCGCTGAGGTTGGCATCCTCTGCCGCCAGCTTCCCGCGCTCGGTGTTGCGCAGCAGGCGCCCCTGCTCATACATCGCCTGATCGTTTAAGAACGCGATACTGCCCACCGCCGGCGGCGGCGGCAACAGCGCCAGGCTGTCGATGGCCTGGGCATTGGTCAGATAGTAGAGATCGGGCTTGGTGGTGACATCGTTACCGGGGGGAACCAGCGCGAAGGCGTTAACGGAGAAGAAACTGGCCAGGCAAAGGGCAAGAACACGCTTTTTCATTAGAATTTCCTTACGTCATAATCATTCCAGAGAAGACAGTCCTGGGTTGTCACATTTCTGTCATCTTTAAGTAAAAGTGAAAATGGTCGGGAAAAAATTGCCGCGTCTCGCAAAAACGGCTTTTTGTCTGCTTAATGAGCAACCATACGCGATTTCAGACTGTCGTACTTACCACCCTGACGTTTGGGCGCTAACATAGCGGGATTGCAATGACAGGAGATGTCCATGAGCGAGCAAGCCATTCGTTTAACGCAATACAGCCACGGAGCCGGTTGTGGTTGTAAAATTTCCCCGAAAGTGCTGGAAACCATCCTGCATAGCGAGCAGGCGAAGTTTGTCGACCCGAACCTGCTTGTCGGCAACGAAACCAGCGATGATGCCGCCGTTTACGATCTTGGTAATGGCACGTCAATCGTCAGCACCACCGACTTCTTTATGCCGATTGTCGATAATCCGTTCGACTTTGGCCGCATTGCCGCCACCAACGCCATCAGCGATATTTTCGCCATGGGCGGGAAACCGATTATGGCGATTGCCATTCTCGGCTGGCCGATCAACACCCTGGCGCCGGAAATCGCCCGCGACGTGGTGGAGGGCGGGCGCTTTGCCTGCCAGCAGGCCGGGATCGCGCTGGCGGGCGGCCACTCCATTGACGCTCCGGAGCCAATCTTTGGTCTGGCGGTCACCGGCGTGGTGCCCACCGAGCGCATCAAGAAAAACAGCACCGCGCAGGCGGGCTGCAAACTGTATCTCACCAAACCGCTGGGGATCGGCGTGCTGACCACCGCGGAGAAAAAATCGCTGCTCAAGCCAGAGCATCAGGGGCTGGCGACGGAAACCATGTGCCAGATGAACCTCGCCGGCGCCGCGTTTGCCGCTATCGACGGGGTGAAGGCGATGACCGACGTCACCGGCTTTGGCCTGCTCGGCCACCTCAGCGAGGTGTGCCGCGGGGCCGGCGTGCAGGCGCAACTGCGCTATGCCGATATCCCGAAACTGCCGGGGGTGGAGGAGTATATCGCCGCCGGCGCGGTGCCGGGCGGCACCGGGCGCAACTTCGCCAGCTACGGCCATTTGATGGGCGAGATGCCGACGGCGTGGCGCGATCTGCTGTGCGACCCACAGACCTCAGGCGGTCTGCTGCTGGCGGTGGCCCCGGTGGCGGAGGCGGAAGTCCAGGCCGCCGCGGCGGAGTTCGGTATTAAGCTGGCCGCCATCGGCGAGTTGGTGACCGCCCGTGGCGGGCGACCGATGATCGAGATCCGTTGATTCGATGCGGTTGTTTATTGCAGAAAAACCGAGTCTCGGTCGGGCTATCGCCGATGTGTTGCCTAAACCGCACCGCAAAGGCGATGGCTATATTGAGTGCGGCAACGGGCAGGTGGTCACCTGGTGTATCGGTCACCTGCTGGAGCAGGCGCAGCCGGACGTCTATGACAGCCGCTATGCCCGCTGGAATCTCACCGACCTGCCGATTGTGCCGGAGAAATGGCAGCTGCAGCCCAAACCTTCGGTCACCAAACAGCTGAATGTGATCAAGCGCCTGCTCGGCGACGCCGAGGAGGTTATCCACGCTGGCGACCCCGACCGTGAAGGGCAACTGCTGGTGGACGAGGTCCTCGACTACCTGCAGCTGGCGCCGGAGAAGCGCCAGCAGGTGCAGCGCTGTCTGATAAACGATCTCAACCCGCAGGCGGTGGAGCGGGCGATCAACCGCCTGCGCGCCAACAGCGAGTTTGTGCCGCTTTGCGTGTCGGCGCTGGCGCGGGCGCGCGCCGACTGGCTGTACGGCATCAATATGACCCGGGCCTATACTCTGCTGGGGCGCAACGCCGGCTATCAGGGGGTGCTCTCCGTGGGGCGGGTGCAGACCCCGGTGCTCGGCCTGGTGGTGCGCCGCGATGAAGAGATTGAAAACTTCGTCGCCAAAGATTTCTTCGACGTCAAAGCGCATATCGTCACGCCGCAGGAGGAGCGCTTTGTCGCGACCTGGGTGCCGAGCGAAGCCTGCGAACCTTACCAGGATGAAGAAGGGCGCCTGCTGCATCGTCCGCTGGCCGAGCACGTGGTTAAGCGTATCGAAGGCCAGCCGGCGCTGGTGACCGGCTATAACGATAAGCGCGATTCCGAACCCGCGCCGCTGCCGTTTTCGCTGTCGGCGCTGCAGATTGAGGCGGCCAAACGTTTCGGCTTCAGCGCGCAAAACGTGCTGGATATCTGCCAGAAGCTGTATGAAACCCACAAGCTCATCACCTATCCGCGTTCGGACAGCCGCTACCTGCCGGAAGAGCATTTCGCCGGCCGCCATTCGGTGCTGAATGCGATTGCCGTCCATGCGGCGGATCTGCTGCCGCAGCCGGTGGTGGATCCGGAGATCCGCAACCGCTGCTGGGATGATAAAAAGGTCGACGCGCACCATGCGATTATCCCGACCGCCCGCAGCAGCCAGGTCAAACTCACCGATAACGAAGCGAAGGTCTACACCCTGATCGCCCGGCAGTATCTGATGCAGTTCTGCCCTGACGCGGTGTTCCGTAAATGCCAGATTGACCTTGAGATCGCCAACGGCAAATTTGTCGCCAAAGCGCGTTTTCTGGCCGAGGCGGGCTGGCGGACGCTGCTTGGCAGCAAAGAGCGCGATGAAGAGAACGACGGCACGCCGCTGCCGGTGGTGGCCAAAGGCGATGAACTGCTGTGCGAGAGGGGCGAGGTGGTGGAGCGCCAGACGCAGCCGCCGCGCCACTTTACCGACGCCACGCTGCTGTCGGCGATGACCGGGATTGCCCGCTTCGTGCAGGATAAAGATCTGAAGAAGATCCTCCGCGCCACCGACGGCCTCGGCACCGAAGCAACCCGCGCCGGGATTATCGAACTGTTGTTTAAGCGCGGTTTCCTGAGCAAAAAGGGGCGCTATATTCACTCCTCGGAGGCCGGAAGGGCGCTGATTCATTCCCTGCCGGAGATGGCCGGGCGACCGGACATGACCGCCCACTGGGAGTCGGTATTGACGCAAATCAGCGAGAAACAGTGCCGCTATCAGGATTTTATGCAGCCGCTGGTGGGGACGCTGTATCAGCTGATCGAGCAGGCGCGCAGCACGCCGGTGCGCCAGTTCCGCGGTCTGGTGGCGCCTGGCGGGGCGAAAAAATCCTTCAGTAAGGGCAAAGGCAAAGCGAAAGGCAAAAAAGCGGCAGACGATGCCGCGCCGCCGCCGCAATAACCCGCCCGGCGGCCGCGAGGATGCGCTTCCCCGCGGCCGCCGTTTCTCCCCCCGCCAGGTCAATGGTCTACACTAAACAGCCGGGAAGGGGTTGACGACCCCCTCAGAACAGGGATGCCCATTGCCCTTCCCGATGCCGTTGCTCATTTCTCTCCCAGGCGATAAGGAGGACCCGTGAAATATATCGCTATCAGCCAACCGGGTGGCCCGGAAGTATTGCAGATCCGCGAAGGTGAGATCCCCACCGTCGGGGAGCATGAGGTGCTCATCAAGGTGAAAGCGGCGGGCGTCAACCGGCCGGATATTCTGCAGCGCCAGGGGCTGTATCCCATGCCTGAGGGTATCACCCCCGTGCCCGGCCTCGAGGTGGCGGGCGTGGTTGTGAAGGTCGGCGCGCAGGTCACAACCTTTGCCCCCGGGGATCGCGTCTGCGCGCTGACCAACGGCGGCGGGTATGCCGAATACTGCGCCGTCCCGGCAGGCCAGACGCTGCCGATCCCGGCGGGCCTCAGCTTTAGCGAAGCGGCCGCCATTCCGGAAACCTTCTTCACGGTGTGGGCGAACGTTTTCCAGCTCGGTAAGCTGCAGTCCGGCGAGAGCATTCTGATCCACGGCGGCGCCAGCGGGATTGGCACCACCGCGGTCCTGCTGTGTCACGCGCTGGGGATGAGCGTCTATGCCACCGTCGGCCAGGACGAAAAAATTGCCGCGCTGCGACCCTACGCCACGGCGATCAACTACAAAACCGAAGATTTCGCAGAGAAAATTCACCAACTGACCAACGATGAAGGGGTGGATGTCATTCTGGATATCGTGGGCGGCCCTTACTTTAACCGCAACCTGGGGTTACTGAAAAAGGATGGACGGCTGGTGATCATCGGCTTTATGGGCGGGCGAATCGCTCATGAGGTGGATATTCAGACCCTGATGCTCAAGCGGGCGACCGTCACCGGCTCCACCATGCGCGGCCGGA
Organism: Klebsiella sp. TF21-TM; assembly: GCF_019753495.1. Taxonomy (NCBI): domain Bacteria; kingdom Pseudomonadati; phylum Pseudomonadota; class Gammaproteobacteria; order Enterobacterales; family Enterobacteriaceae; genus Klebsiella; species Klebsiella sp. TF21-TM. The sequence goes on from NZ_JAIJYL010000006.1 coordinate 93,727, forward strand.
CGACGGCGGAGAAACAGGAGATTGCCGAGGCGCTGCGGCGCCACGTCTGGCCGCTGCTTGAGGCAGGGAAATGCAAGCCGATGATCTACGCCAGCTACCCGATGGCGGAGATTGCCGAAGCGCATGCCTGTCTGGACAGTGGTCAGCATCTGGGGAAAGTGGTGATCACGATGACGTCGTGAGACGCCTCCCGGCGGGCAGCCGCCGGGAGGGCGTCAGGGGAGGTTAAATCACGCCCTGGGCGAGCATGGCATCCGCCACCTTCACGAAACCGGCGATATTGGCGCCGCGCACGTAGTTGGTCTGCTTCGCTTCACCGCCGTACTGCACGCAGGCGTGGTGGATATCCAGCATAATGTGATGCAGGCGGGCATCCACTTTTTCCGCTTTCCAGCCCATGCGTGCGGCGTTCTGCGCCATCTCCAGACCGGACGTCGCCACGCCGCCGGCGTTGGCCGCTTTGCCCGGGGCAAACAGCACGCCAGCTTCAAGGAACAGATCGGTCGCGGCGATGGTGGTCGGCATGTTGGCGCCTTCCGCCACGGCCTTCACGCCGTTGGCAATCAGCTGGCGGGCGGCATCGACGTCCAGTTCGTTCTGAGTGGCGCAAGGCAGGGCGATATCCACCGGCACTGACCATGGCTGCTGGCCTTCGAGATAGGTGAGGCCAAACTCGCGGGCGTAGTCGGCCACCCGGCCGTGGGCACGCTCTTTGATGTCGATCAGGCGGGCCAGTTTTTCTTTGGTGAAGCCCGCCTCGTCAACGACGGTGCCGTTGGAGTCGGAGGCGGTGACCACCCGCGCGCCGAGCTCCATCGCTTTCTCAATGGCGTATTGCGCGACGTTGCCGGAGCCGGAGACCGCCACGCGAGCGCCTTCGAAGCCGAGGCCGTGACGTTTGAGCATTGCTTCGGTGAAGTAGATCAGGCCGTAACCGGTGGCTTCCGGACGGATCAGGCTGCCGCCGAAGGAGAGGCCTTTACCGGTGAAGACGCAGGCGCTGTTGTTAGAGAGTTTGCGCATCATGCCGGCCATAAAGCCGACCTCGCGGCCGCCGACGCCGATATCGCCCGCCGGTACGTCGGTATCCGGGCCAAGATGGCGATAGAGCTCGGTCATCAGCGCCTGGCAGAAGCGCATCACTTCGCCATCGCTCTTGCCTTTAGGATCGAAATCGCTGCCGCCTTTCCCGCCGCCCATCGGCAGGGTGGTCAGGGCGTTTTTGAAGGTCTGCTCGAAGCCAAGGAATTTGAGAATCGACAGATTCACCGACGGATGGAAGCGCATCCCGCCCTTATACGGGCCGATGGCCGAGTTGAACTGCACGCGCCACGCGCGGTTGACCTGGACCTGATTGCGGTCGTCCACCCACACCACGCGGAACTGGATCACGCGCTCCGGTTCCACCAGACGTTCCAGCAAAGCAAGCTGACGATAGCGCGGATTTTCCTCAAGGAAAGGCCACAGGGTGGTCATGACCTCCCGGACGGCTTGAGCAAATTCGGTTTGATGAGGATCGCGCTGTTGAACGCGGGTGAGAAAGCCTTCCAGAGTGCACGTCTGATCCATAGATATAAGTTCCCCTTATGGTTGTGGTTGCGTGTATTTATTATGATTCGGTCCTTGAAAAAACCGATTTTCCGACTATAACACCGCTAATCCTTAGGCAAGCAAGGAAAAATTAAGCCGTCAGCAAAATTTATAATTGTCCGCCCGTCATAACTAAAAACGATGACGAGGCGGCGAGCGGATCAGCGGGGAGAAAGGGACGGGCGATGGGCGATAAAGGCGTGCAGGAGGGGGATATCGGCCGGGGCGAGATCGAGGGTTAAGGCGTCGGCAGGAAGGCACCAGCGCAGCTGGCTGTGATAGTGGGCCAGCGGCACGCCCTGAAAGTTCGGTACCCACCAGGCGTGCAGATGGATCTGGCGACCGGAGACTTCCCGCTGATGGCTGGCGATATAGCATGCCGGGTGGGCGATGATGCCCATCTCCTCCCGCAGCTCCCGGGCCAGCGCCTGCGGCTGGCTTTCACCCGACTCCACTTTGCCGCCGGCGAATTCCCACATTCCCGGCTGGTCGGCGTGGGGCGGGCGCTGCGCCAGCAGAATTTTGCCATCCTGTTCAATAATGGCGGCGACAACTTCAATCATTTTTAGCATAAGCATCAACGTTAATAAGACCAAACTGGCCTATTATCACCGCCATAGACCTTTACTGACAACCGCCAACTCTGCTGGAGACCCCCGTGCTTGATAGCCACTTGCATCCTCGCCTCAAACCTCTGCTTAACGCTGCCGCCGGCGCGCTTGACCGCCCGGGTATTTCGCCAGACGGGCTGACGCTGCTCGGTTTTGCCATCGGTGCGCTGGCTCTGCCATTTCTGGCATTAGGATGGTATGGCGCGGCGCTGGCGGCCATTCTTCTCAACCGCCTGCTGGACGGCCTGGACGGCGCCCTGGCGCGGCGGCGCGGGCTTAGCGACGCCGGCGGTTTTCTCGATATCTCTTTGGATTTTCTCTTCTATGCCCTGGTGCCGTTCGGTTTTATCCTGGCGGATCCGCAGAATAACGCCCTGGCGGGCGGCTGGCTGCTGTTTGCCTTTATCGGCACCGGCAGCAGCTTTCTCGCCTTTGCCGCGCTGGCGGCAAAGCACCAGATCGCCAATCCCGGCTATGCCCATAAATCGCTGCACTATCTCGGGGGGCTGACGGAGGGGACGGAGACTATCCTGCTGTTTGTCCTCAGCTGCTTGTTTCCGGCGCATTTCGCCTGGCTGGCGTGGCTGTTTGGCGCGCTATGCTGGCTGACGACGGCGACGCGTATCGCCAGCGGCTACCGGACCTTAAAGCGGGTGGCGTGAGCGGAAAATCGCGCGTCGCCGGCAGGGGGCGACGCGCGCGGGTGGGACGCGTTACTGGCTGCTTTCCGGGCCGCGCTCGCCGCGGGCGACCGGATTGTGCGGGTTGCTGCTCCATTCGTACCAGCCGCCGTCATAGACAGCGACGTGCGGCCAGCCCATGGCCCGGGCATACATGAAGGTTTCCGAGGCCCGCCAGCCGGTCCCGCAATAGAACGCCACCTGCTGGTTCGGCAGGATGTTCCACTGGCGCCACAGGGCAGCGATATCGTCGGCGCTGCGCATGGTGCCGTCCGGGTTATGGAAGTCTTCCATGTGCGTGGAGTCGCTTCCGGCATGGCCCCAGCGGGCGCCGGCGATATCGCCCTTCGGTTTGATATAGCTGTAGCCGCTGGTGGTGCCGATAAACTCCGGCCACGAGCGGACGCTGACCAGCGAGGCGTCCTGACGGTGGAGCAGGCCGCGGGCCTGCTCGGTATCCAGCATCAGCTGCGGCTGGCCGGGGATCGGCGCGCCAAAATCTGGCGCCGGCTGCGGCGTCGGCGGCATGCCGCGCTCCACTGGCAGACCGGCGTCGGACCAGGTCTGCCAGCCGCCGTCCAGCAGGCGCACGTCTTTGACGCCGGCGTACAGCATGATCTGCGCCACCCGCGCCGCGGCGTAGACGTCGCGACCGTAGAGGATCACCGTGGTGTCATGGCGGATGCCGTGCTTCGCCAGCATCGCCTTCAGCTGCGCATCGGACACTTTATTCCAAAGGGGTTCGCTCTCCACCTCATTGGTGTCGATATAGCCCGCGCCCGGGATATGGCTCAGCAGATAGAGCTTCGGCGCTCCCCAGGCGGCCTCAAACACTTTCCAGTCGCCGGCCGGGGCGGCAGCCACGCTTTTCCCTTGCTGCAGATCGTGCAGCCACTGCGGGTAGACCAGCTGTTCAAAGTGCGGCAGCTTTTGCAGACGGTCGCCCTGGCTCAGAGCGTCGCTCAGGACGTTGAGCCGGGTGAAGCCCGCTTGTTTCAGTCGCGCCGCGACGCTGGCGTTATCCTCAGGACTGCCGTACAGCGCGATGGGGGTATCGGGCTGGAGCTGGTGCTGTTTAGCCCAGCTGTGGAGCTGCTCGTCGCTCATGGCGCCGAGCCAGCGGGCGGAAAGGTTCAGCGCCTGCGGCTCATGCCCTTCCTGGCCGTTGACGTGCTGCGGCCAGCCGTTGTAATAAGCGCTCAGGCGGGTGTCGATGGCCACGCCGTGCTGCTGTTGCAGATGGGAGAGGGTGAGCGCTGGCATGGTTTCAGCGGCGCAGGTGGTGGTAGCAGCAAGCCCCATGAGCAGGGCGAGTGCGGTCAATTGAGAAACACGTTTCATCGAAATGCCCGACGGTAAAAAGTGGAGGGCGTATTCTCCGCTTGCCAGGTGTTGATTTCTTTGCGGTAACGCAGGTTTGCACGCTATTGCGTTTCATTGCCAGCGCTCCATCGCCAGGCACCGCCCCGTCGGCGGACAGTCATCGCGATCGTGGGTCACCAGGATCGCCGGAATGGCCTGGCGGGCCAGTTCCTCAAATACCCAGCGGCGGAACGCGGCGCGCAGGGTAGCATCCAGGCGGCTGAAGGGCTCATCCAGCAGCAGCGCCTCGGGGCGCGCCAGCAGGGCGCGCAGCAGACTCACCCGCGCCCGCTGTCCGCCGGAGAGCGTGGCCGGGTCGCGCGCGGCGAAGCCATGCAGCCCGGCGCGACTGAGCGCCTGCTCCACCGCGGCTTTCCGCGCCTCGCCGCGCACGCTTTCCGGTAGCGCCAGCTGTAAATTTTGCCCGACGCTGAAATGGTCGAACAGCAACGGGTCCTGAAACAGGATGCCGATGCGCCGGCGCTCCGTCGGCAGCGTATCGCAGCGCCGATCGTTGAGCCACAGCTCGCCCTCGGCGCGGAAGTCGCCGGCCAGAGCGCCAATCATCCATGCAAACAGCGTCGATTTTCCGCTGCCGGAAGGGCCCATCAGCGTCAGCACTTCACCCGGGGCCACCGAGAAGGCGACCTCCCGCAGCAGCGGCTGACGTTTCACGCTCAGGGTCAGATGGTTTACGGTTAGCACTAGCGAAGTCCTCGTCGATAGCGGCCCGCCAGCCAGGCCAGCAGGGCCGTCAGGGTAAAGCATACCGCCGGCAGCAGTAATTGCCACAGCGCCTGGGCGGCGAGCGTCTGCGCCTCGCCGCCGCTGCTGAGCGCCACCGCCTGGCTGGTAAGCGTCGGGATACGGCCTGCCCCCAGCCATAGCGTTGGCAGATACTGCGCAATGCTTACCGAGAAACCCACCGCCAGGGCGGTTAGCAGCGGGCGGGTCAGCGAGGGCAGGGTCAGCAGCCAGAAAATACGCGTGGGATCCCAGCCGAGCGTGCGGGCGATCACCGCCATCCGCGGATCGCGCTGGCGCCAGGCCGGGCGCAAAATAAACAGCATCCACGGCACCACCCACAGCAGATGGCCCCACAGGACGGTCCACCATTCGCCGTCTAGCCAGGCGTACAGCGCCAGCCGGTACTGGCCGTCGGCCAGCGGCAGGGCCGGCAGCACCAGCGGCAGCCAGACCCAGCCATCTCCCCGCGCCGGGCCGCAGGCCAGCCACAGCAGGCAGACGGCCGCGCCGAGGGCGCAGGCCGCCAGCGCCAGACCAAGGCTGTTAATCAATGCCTCGGTCTGCGGCGGCGCCGAGCGCGCCAGCCCCGCCAGCAATAGCGCGCACAGCAGGCCGCTCAGCGGCAGGGCACTCGCCAGCAGGCGGCCGGGCAGGGCGTGGGGATGGGGATGCCGAACGCCGCGCAGATCGGGCAGTCGTTGACGCTGTAACCGCCATCCGCCCCAGGCGACCAGCGCCAGCCCGCCGAGGATCGCCAGCAGCAGCAGGCTGGCCAGCGCCCCTTTCGCCTGCTGCAGGTCATCGCCCTGGCTTAACCACTGCCACGCCAGCACGGCGAGGGTGGGTGGATTGCCGGGCCCCAGCACCAGGGCGACGTCTACCGTCGACAGGCTCCAGGCCGCGGCGGCCAGCAGCACCATGCCGAGGGCGGGCAGCAGCCCAGGCAGCACCAGCCAGCGCAGGCACTGCCAGCGGCCATAGCCGAGGCTCTTTAGCGCTGTCGCCTGGTCGGCGAGGCGCGCCTCCCCCAGCAGGCCGTAGATCACCCACAGCACAAAGGCGCTCTCTTTCAGGGCCATCGTCAGGCCAAGCCCGATGCCGTACCGGTCGACCGGCGGCGTCAAAAACGGCAGCCGCTGCCAGATCCAGCCGCCTTCGGCGAACAGCAGCAGCGCCGCCGTCGCCAGGGCTAGATGGGGCACCGCCAGCAGCAAGGGCAGGCGGGAAGCCAGTCGCCGCCAGCGGGCCGAAGGCCAGAGGGCGGCGACGATGGTCAGGGCGATCAGTAACGCGCCGCCGACGGACAGCAGCGTGGAAACAAGGGTGGCGGCCAGCGCCTGGCCCAGCTGCGGGTCGGCGAACAGCGCCCGCCAGTGGACCGGGGAGAGCGCCGGCCACACCAGCCCTGCGGCGGCGGGGAATAAGGGCAGATAGATGGCCGCCATCGTCCCCCAGGCCAGCAGAATCAGTGGGTACCGTAGCGGCGCAGCCATTCCTGCTCCAGTGCGTCAACCCACGCCGCGTGCGGCTCGGCAAGCACCGGCGGCAGATCCTGCGGCAGGGTGGCCGCCAGCGCCTGGCGCTGCTTGTCAGGTAGACGCTGCGGGTCCAGGACGCTTGGATCGCCCCAGACGGCGGCATCCGCCTTGCGCAATTGCGCCTCAGGGGAGAGCAGGAAATTGGCCACCACTTTGGCGGCGGCGACGGCGCGCGCGTTGGCCGGAATAGTCACGAAATGAACGTTGCCAAGGGTCCCTCCGGTAAAGCCGAAGCTGTAGCTGTCCGCTGGTAACTCCCCGCTGGCGGCCTTCTGCCGGGCATGGAGCGGATTAAACGTCAGCGACAGGCGGAGGGTGCCCTGGTTGAGCATGGCGTCCATCCGCGCCGGCGACGCCGGGAAATCCTTGCCCGCCCGCCACAGCGCCGGGTGCAGCGTATCGAGATAGCGCCACAGCGGGGCGGTGACCGCCGCGAAAGTCGCCGTCTGCGGCGGCTGGCGCAGGGCGGCAGGCTGGTCGGTGAGGGCGATCAGCAGCTGCTCCAGCAGGGCGGTACCCGTAAAGTCCGGCGGCCGCGGGTAGGTCACGCTGCCGGGATGGGCTCTGGCGAAGGCCAGCAGCGCCTGCGGGCTGGTGGGTGGCTGCGGCGTTTGCCCGCGGCGGGCGATAAACGTCAGCTGGGCGCTGCCCCACGGCGACTCCGCGCCCTCGGTGGCGACAGAAAAATCTTCCTGAACCGGTTTTTGCAGATCGACATAGCGCCAGTTGGGCAGGGATTCTGCCCAGCCGGTGAGCAGCAGGTTGGCCTGTTTTAGGGTGTGAAAGTTCTCGCCGTTGATCCACAGGAGATCCACCGACCCGCCGCGGCGACGGCCGGCCTGCGCCTCAGTCTGGATGCGTTTCACCGCGTCGGCGGCATCGGCGATAGGGACAATACGCAGATCGATCGCGTAGTGGCGTTTGACCTCCTCGCTGACCCACGCCAGATAGCGGTTGACGGCCGGGTCTCCACCCCAGGCGTTAAACCAGACGGTCTGGCCGCGGGCTTCCGTCTGGGTCTGCCGCCAGCTGTCGTCGGCTTGAACCACCAGCGGCCAGAGCAGCAGCAGGCACAGACAGAGGCTGAAATCACGCAAACGGCGCATCGTTACTCCTTATGGTGCGGGGAAGAACCAGGTATCTTGCACAGCCCCTGGGCCGGGATCGCCATCGCGGCGTTGAACCGCGCAGATAAATTTTGCAGGCCAATCAGGGCGGTCAGCTCGGTGAGCGCTCGGGCGTCAAAATGCGCCGCCATCGCGCTGCGCAGGGCATCATCCACCTCCGGCGGCGTCTGACTGGCGGCTTCGGCATAGGTCAGCGCCAGACGCTCTTGCTCGCTAAACAGCGTACTGTTGCGCCAGTCGGCGACCGCCAGCAGTTTGTCGCGACCTCCGCTCCGCGCCGCGAGGGTCATGCTGGTGATATCGATGCAGAATTCGCAGTGGCACAGCTGGGCGATGCGGGCGCTGACCAGCGAGCGCAGCACCGGATCCAGCGGCGAGCGGCGGCGTTCAATATAGCCCACGAACAGCGAGACCAGGTAAAACAGCCACGGGATCCGTCCCCACCAGCGAATGGGGCTCAGCACCTGGCCGTAATGACGACGGTGCAGCCAGGCCTGCGGACGAAGGATCAGGGGGACAGTATCCAGCGGGGGTAAGCTCATGGCGACGATCTCTTATGACGTTCACGGTAAATATTTTTGGCGATGGAGATGACCACCGCCAGGGCAAAAAGCAGCGAAAGGCCAGTGGCCAGCCAGAAGGCGCCTCCGGTCAGCAGACTCCCGGCCCAGGAATAGACGATGGTCGCCGGCAGCTGTCCCACGCCGGTGGCCAGCATAAAGGGCCAGAAGCGCAGCGAAGTCAGTCCGGCGGCATAGCTGACCGGATCAAAAGGGACAAACGGCAGCAGGCGACAGACCAGGATCGTCTGCGGGCCAAAGCGGGCGAAATAGCCGTCGACGCTGCGCAGCACCGTGCGGCCGGTGAGTTTCTCCACCACCTCGCGCCCCAGCGCTCTGGCGATGCAGAAGCAGAGCCCGGCGCCGACCATGGCGCTGAACCACGACAGCGCGCCGCCCCAGAAGGCGCCGAACAGCGCGGCGTTCGCCAGGGTGATCAGGAAGGCCGGCAGCGGGGCGACGATCGCCTGGAGGATCATCAGCGCAAAAGAGACCAGCGCCGCCTGCGCCCCCCAGGCGGCGATAAAGTCTTTAACATGCTGGGGATCCAGCGACGCTAGCGCCGTCAGGCTGTGCTGCAGAAAGGCTCGCCCGCCGGGGAACCACAGCCAGGCGGCCAGAGCGGCAACGACCACCACGGCGAGGGCCAGCCGGGCGCGGCGCAGGTGACGGCGATCAGGTCGGGTCATGGCGCACCTCCTCGCCGGGCGCTGCCACACGGCGGGCGCGGGCAAACCGTTTGCCCATCTGCACCAGGGCAAACAGCAGCCCGCCGGCGAGGCTCAGCTTGAGCGCGAAGGCGAAGGTCGCCCCTTCGCGAGCCAGTTCGCTGGCCATCACCGAATAGATCACCAGGCCCGGCAGGGTGGTCACGGCGGAGATCAGGGTAAAAGGCCAGAAGGGGATCGCCGTCAGGCCGTAGGCGTAATTCTGAATGTTGTAAGGAAAGAGCGGCACCAGGCGGGTGAGGATCAGAAAATCGCTGCCGCTGCGGGCGATACCGCGCTCAATGGCCTGGAAAACGGCGGTATGGCCCACATAGCGCTGCAGCAGATCGCGCCCAAGCCAGCGGGCGATCAAAAACGACAGCGAAGAGGCGACAGTGGCGGCGGCAAACGAGAGCAGAGAGCCGGTCAGCGGGCCGAAGAGCATCCCGCCGGCGATCACCAGCAGGCTGCCGGGGATCAGGCACAGGGTGGCAATGATAAACAGCGCTGCATAGACCAGATAGCCCCAGGCGCCCTGATGGCGCAGGGTCTCCTGCAGCAGATGCAGGTGAGTCAGCAGATCGTGGAGACCGACGCGGTGGCTGATAACGGCCAGCGTGGCCGCCAGCGCGATGAGTCCCAGCCCTTTACCAATGGCCGGATGATGGCTTCTTTTTCATGAAGGGGTCTCCTGTACAGCCTGGACGCGGTGGACATTAAAAAGTGCGCGCGACAGTATCCTGTTCAGACGACGGCCACAATGGTTTACCGTCGCTTTGTTGATTTTGCTCAGGAAATTCTGCCCCCCGCGCGGCGGGAGGCAGGTCAGGACGTGGCTTACGGCCGGAAGGTGGCCCACACCGGCGCGTGGTCGGACGGTTTTTCCATCCCGCGGATCTCATAATCGATTCCGGTCTCCACGCAGCGCTGGGCCAGAGGCTGGCTGGCCAGCAGCAGGTCGATGCGCAGCCCGCGGTTATCGTCGAAGCCTTTGGAGCGGTAATCAAACCACGAGAAGTGCTCCTGATTGTCCGGGTTAGCCTGACGCCAGGTATCCACCAGGCCCCAGCCCAGCAGACGGTCCATCCATTCCCGCTCTTCCGGCAGGAAGGAACATTTGCCGGTGCGCAGCCAGCGTTTGCGGTTCTCTTCACCGATACCGATGTCGAGATCGGTAGGGCTGATGTTCATATCGCCCATGATCAGCACCGGATTCTCTTTATTGAGCTCGGTCTCCAGATAGTTCTGCAGATTCTGATAGAACGCCGCTTTGGCCGGGAATTTGGTCTCATGATCGCGGCTTTCACCTTGCGGGAAATAACCATTAATCACCGTAACGTTACCGAACGGTGACGGGATCTCGGCCATGATGATGCGGCGCTGAGCCTCTTCGCCATCGTCCGGGAAACCGCGGCGGACGGCAATCGGCGTCTCTTTGGTCAGCAGAGCGACGCCATAATGGCCTTTCTGGCCGTGATAAAAGACGTTATAGCCGAGTCTGGCGACCTCTTCGAGAGGGAACATATCGTCGTGAACTTTGGTTTCCTGCAGGCCAATCACGTCCGGCTGGTGCTTTTCGACGATGGCGGCCAGTTGGTGTGGGCGGGCGCGCAGGCCGTTGATATTAAAAGAGACGAATTTCATAGTCGCTGCCACTGTGCAAGGTGAATAGTGCAGGGATGGTAGCAGAAATTCGCCAGGCTGGCTGCCATCCGATGCGTCATTCTGCCAATCGCTGCGCATGAGCGTGCCGTGGGTGCCCCTTTTGCGGGCACGCCGCGCCAAAAAAGGGCAAATAGCTACGATAAATTTCGCAGAAGATCACAATTACAGAATTATATCTTACCTTTGCATAACTTATCTTCTTTAATCACTGTTCATCCCCCTTTATCGGATACTTATTCACTAAGTATGCATTTTATGTGAATAGCGACAGGTTGTAACTCATTGATATTGCGTTATCTCATCCGGTTTATGCATTTTTATCGCTGGCTGGCACGAACCGTGCAATCTACATTTACAGCGTAATAACTCATATTTATTAACATTATTGCTACTTTTAATTTACCGGAAGAGGTCGATATGTCTCAGTCAATTACGCGTAACCACTTTGATGAATGGATGATGCCGGTCTACGCGCCAGCGGCTTTTATTCCGGTGCGGGGCGCCGGGTCGCGGCTGTGGGATCAGCAGGGCAAAGAGTATATCGATTTTGCCGGAGGCATCGCCGTGAACGCGCTGGGGCATGCGCATCCGCGTCTGGTGCAGGCCCTCACCGATCAGGCTGGCAAGTTCTGGCATACCGGCAATGGCTATACCAATGAGCCAATCCTGCGTCTGGCCAAAATGCTTATCGATGCCACCTTCGCCGACCGGGTCTTCTTCTGTAACTCCGGGGCCGAGGCCAATGAGGCGGCGCTCAAGCTGGCGCGTAAATATGCCCACGATCGCTTTGGCAGCGAGAAAAGCGGCATTGTCGCCTTCCAGAACGCCTTCCACGGGCGGACGCTGTTCACCGTTTCGGCAGGCGGTCAGCCGGCCTACTCCCGGGATTTTGCCCCGCTGCCGCCGCAGATCCAGCATGCGGTGTTTAACGATCTCGCGTCGGCAAAGGCCTTAATCAATGACCAAACCTGCGCGGTGATCGTCGAGCCGGTGCAGGGCGAAGGCGGCGTGGTGCCGGCCAGCGTCGAGTTTTTACGCGGCCTGCGCGAGCTTTGCGACCAGCACAACGCCCTGCTGATTTTCGATGAAGTGCAGACCGGGGTCGGGCGCACCGGCGAACTGTATGCCTATATGCACTACGGCGTGACCCCCGATGTGCTGACCACCGCCAAAGCGCTGGGCGGCGGCTTCCCCATCGGCGCGCTGCTGGCGACAGAGGCCTGCGCCAGCGTGATGACCGTCGGCACCCACGGCACCACCTACGGCGGTAACCCGCTGGCGGGGGCGGTGGCCGGCGAGCTGCTGTCGATCGTCAATACCCCGGAAGTGCTCTCCGGCGTCAGACAGCGCCATCAGTGGTTTTGCGAACGCCTGCAGGCGATCAACGCCCGCTATGGTCTGTTCAAGGAGATCCGCGGCCTGGGGCTGCTGATCGGCTGCGTGCTGAACGACGCCTGGGCCGGGAAGGCGAAAACCCTCAGCAACCTGGCGGCGGAAGAGGGCGTGATGATCCTGATCGCCGGCGCCAACGTGGTGCGTTTCGCGCCGGCGCTGAACGTCAGTGAAGAAGAGGTGAACAGCGGGCTGGATCGCGTTGAGCGGGCCTGCGCGCGATTCCTGGCGGGAGTTTCATCATGATGGTTATTCGACCGGTGGAGCCGGGCGATCTGCCCGGGCTGCTGAAGCTGGCGGCGGAGACCGGCGGCGGGCTGACCTCGCTGCCGGTGGATGAAGCCACCCTCGCGGCGCGGATCGCCCGCTCACAGCAAACCTGGCGCGGCGAGCTGCCGAAAAGCGAGCAGGGCTATGTCTTTGTGCTGGAAGAGAGCGAGAGCGGCGCAGTGGTGGGCATCTGCGCGATAGAGGTGGCGGTGGGGCTCAACGATCCCTGGTACAACTACCGGGTCGGCACCCAGGTCCATGCCTCGAAGGAGCTTAACGTCTATCAGGCGCTGCCGACGCTGTTTCTCAGTAACGACCACACCGGCAGCAGCGAGCTGTGTACCCTGTTCCTCGACCCGCAGTGGCGCAAAGAGGGCAATGGCTATCTGCTGTCGAAATCGCGCTTCTTATTTATGGCCGCCTTTCGCGAGCGCTTTAATGAGAAGGTGGTTGCCGAGATGCGCGGGGTGATTGACGAGCACGGCTATTCCCCGTTCTGGGAGAGCCTGGGCAAACGCTTTTTCGCCATGGAGTTTTCCCGCGCCGACTACCTGTGCGGCACCGGACAGAAGGCTTTCATTGCCGCCCTGATGCCCAAGCACCCGCTGTATATCGATTTCCTCACCCCCGAGGCGCAGGCGGTGATCGGCAAAGTCCACCCGCAGACCGCCCCGGCCCGGACGGTGCTGGAGAAAGAGGGGTTCCGCTACCTGAACTACATCGATATTTTCGACGGCGGCCCGACCCTGGAGTGCGATATTGACCGGGTGCGGGCGATCCGCAAAAGCCGTCTGGTGACCACCGAGGCCGGCGAAACGCCGCCCGGCGACGGGCCGCTGTGTCTGGTGGCGAACGAACAGTACCACCAGTTCCGCGCCCTGCTGGTGCATGCCGACCCGAATGGCGACACCCTGACCCTCAGCGCCCGCGAGCTGGATATGCTGAAGTGTCATGCCGGCGACCAGGTGCGCATGGTGCGCCTGATCCCTGAGGAGAAAACCGCATGAGTCTGTGGATTAACGGCGTGTGGCGGCCCGGCGATGGGCCGCGCTTCAGCAAACAGGATCCGGTCAACCTGAAGGTTGTCTGGCAGGGAGAAGCGGCGGACGCCGGGCAGGCCGCCGAGGCGGTGGCGCCTGCCCGCCAGGCGTTCCCTGCCTGGGCGCGGCTGCCGTTTGCCGACCGCCAGGTCATCGTCGAAAAGTTTGCCGCGCTGCTGGAGGCCAGCAAGGCGGAGCTGACGGCGATTATCGGCGCCGAGACCGGAAAGCCGCGCTGGGAGGCTGCCGGGGAAGTGACGGCGATGATCAACAAGGTGGCGATCTCGGTGAAGGCGTACCACACCCGCACCGGCGAACAGCACAGCGAGCTGCCCGATGGCGCCGCGACGCTGCGTCACCGGCCGCATGGCGTGCTGGCGGTCTTTGGCCCCTATAACTTTCCCGGCCATCTGCCGAACGGGCATATCGTGCCAGCGCTGCTGGCGGGCAATACCGTGGTGTTTAAACCCAGCGAACTCACCCCGCACAGTGGCGAAGCGGTGGTGAAGCTGTGGGAGCAGGCCGGCCTGCCCGCCGGGGTGCTCAACCTGCTGCAGGGCGGTCGGGAAACCGGCGAGGCGCTCAGCGGCCAGGCGGATATCGACGGGCTGCTGTTTACCGGCAGCTCGACCACCGGTTTTCATCTGCATCGCCAGCTGGCCGGACAGCCGCAGAAGATCCTCGCGCTGGAGATGGGCGGCAATAACCCGCTGATCGTCGACGATCCGCGGGACGTCGATGCCGCGGTGCATCTGACCATCCAGTCCGCCTTTATTACCGCCGGCCAGCGCTGCACCTGCGCCCGGCGTCTGCTGGTCCGGCGCGGAGAGGCGGGAGATGCTTTCCTCTCCAGGCTCGTGACGGTGAGCCAACGGCTGATCCCCGCGGCGTGGGACGCCGAGCCGCAGCCGTTTCTCGGCGGGCTTATCTCTGAACAGGCCGCGCAGAAAGTGCATCAGGCCTGGCTGCAGCGGGTCGCCGCAGGCGCAGCCACCCTACTGGAGCCGCGCTTATTGCAGGCCGGGACGTCGCTGCTGACGCCGGGGATTGTCGACATGAGCGACGTGGCCCAGGTCGAGGATGAAGAGGTGTTCGGCCCGCTGCTTGGCGTCTGGCGCTACGACACTTTCGAGGAGGCGATTGCCCAGGCCAATGCCACCCGCTTCGGGCTCTCCTGCGGGTTAATCTCCCCGGAACGGGAGAAGTTCGATCGGCTGCTGCTCGAGGCGCGGGCCGGGATAGTCAACTGGAACAAACCGCTGACCGGGGCGGCGAGTACCGCGCCGTTCGGCGGCACCGGGGCCTCTGGCAATCATCGCCCCGGGGCCTGGTATGCCGCCGATTATTGCGCCTGGCCGATGGCCAGTCTCGAATCGCCGACCCTGACGCTGCCCGCCAGTCTCAATCCGGGGCTCGACTTTCGGGCCGGGGAGGCGTCATGACCGCCCGCGAAGTCAACTTTGACGGTCTGCCCGGACTGACCCATCACTACGCCGGGCTCTCCTTTGGCAATGAGGCCTCCACCCGGCACCGCTTTCGGGTGTCGAACCCGCAGCTGGCGGCAAAGCAGGGGCTAAAAAAAATGAAAGCCCTCGCCGACGCCGGCTATCCGCAGGCGGTGATCCCCCCTCAGGAGCGGCCCAACGTGCCGCTCCTGCGTCAGCTGGGCTTTAGCGGCAGCGATGAACAGGTGGTGGCTCGCGCGGCTCAGCAGGATCCGGATCTGCTGTCGGCGGTGAGTTCGGCCTCGGCGATGTGGGTGGCCAACGCCGCGACGGTCTGTCCCTCCGCCGATTCGCTGGATGGCCTGGTACACCTGACGGTGGCGAATCTGCAGGATAAATTCCACCGCGCCAGCGAAGCCCCCACCACCGGAGCGTTGCTGCAGGCGATATTCCCGGACCGCACGCGATTTGCCATCCACCCGGCGCTGCCTGCCTCGGCATGGTTTGGCGACGAAGGGGCGGCGAACCATAACCGTCTCGGCGGCGAATATGGCGCCCCGGGCGTTCAGCTCTTTGTCTATGGCCGCCGCCGGGGAAGCGAAGAGGCGCCGCGTCGCTATCCGGCGCGGCAAACTCTTGAGGCCAGCCAGGCGGTGGCGCGCCTTAACCAGGTCAATCCCCGCCAGCTGATCTTCGCCCGCCAGCATCCGGCGGCGATCGACATGGGGGTTTTTCATAACGATGTCATCGCGGTGAGCAATCGTCAGGTCCTGTTCTGCCATGAGCAGGCCTTTGCCGACCAGAACGCGGTTTTGCAGCAGCTGGCGCAGCAGGTGCCGGGCTTCACCCCGCTGGTGGTTCCTGCAAGCCGGGTCACGGTGGAAGAGGCGGTTGCCACCTATCTGTTCAATAGCCAACTGTTGAGCCGGGCGGACGGCAGCATGGCGCTGATCCTGCCCCAGGAAGCCCAGGCGCATCCGGGCGTGTGGAACTATCTCAATGAGCTGCTGGCCGGGGATAACCCCATCGCCGCGCTGCAGGTGTTTGATCTGCGCGAGAGTATGGCCAACGGCGGCGGTCCGGCGTGCCTGCGTCTGCGGGTAGTGTTGACGGCCGAGGAGTATCAGGCGGTCAATCCGCACGTCCTGATGAACGATACGCTGTTTGCCACCCTCAATGATTGGGTGGATCGCTACTATCGCGATCGTCTCACCCAGGCCGACCTCGCCGACCCCCAGCTGCTGCGGGAAGGGCGCGACGCGCTGGATCGGTTGACCCAGATCCTGCAGCTCGGTTCGGTTTATCCATTTCAGCAATAAGGGGGCGCGGTGGAACACTTTCTGGCATTAACCCTGGCGGGGCGTTTGCCCCATCACTTTCACGGCGAGACGGCCCACTTCCGCTGGCACTGGCTTGGGGAGGGGATCCTTGAGCTGACGCCGCATGCGCGCTGCGAGCGCGGGCTGGTGCTCTCCTGCGCCATCCATGGCAACGAAACGGCGCCGGTGGAGATTGTCGACCGGCTGGTGCAGCGGCTGGTTCGGGAGGAACTCCCCCTGCGCTGGCGGCTGCTGGTGATCGTCGGTAACCCGCCGGCGCTGCGGGCGAATAAACGCTATCTGCACAGCGATATGAACCGGATGTTTGGCGAGCGCTGGCGGCAATTCCCGGCCAGCGAGGAGACGCAGCGGGCGCAGCGGCTGGAGCAGGCGGTGGGCCGCTTCTATCGCGACCACGATGGTCCGCGCTGGCACCTCGATCTGCATACCGCGATCCGCGGGTCGCTGCATCCGCGCTTCGGGGTGCTCCCGGCCCGCGATACGCCCTGGGAGGAGGATTTTCTTCACTGGCTGGGCGGCGCCGGGCTGGAGGCGTTGGTGTTTCATCGCCAGCCAGGCGGGACCTTCACTCACTTCAGCTGCGAGCGGTTCGCGGCGCTGGCCTGCACCCTTGAGCTGGGCAAAGCGCTGCCGTTGGGGGAAAACGATCTGACGCAGTTTGCCGCCGCCGAGGGGGCTATCTCCCGGCTGCTGGTGGGGGATCTGGCCATTGCCGACGGCCCGGTGCCGTTGCGCTACCGGGTGGTGCAGCAGATCACCCGCCATAGCGATGATTTCCGTCTGCATATGGCGGATCGGACGCTGAACTTCACCCCCTTCGCCCCAGGCACGCTGCTGGCGGAGGAGGGGGAGATGCGGTATGTGGTGGGGGCTGAGCCGGAGTATGTTCTGTTTCCCAATCCGGCGGTGGCGAGGGGGCTGCGGGCTGGCCTGATGCTGGAAAAACTACCCTGAGGGCAAGCCGTCCACCGGGCGGCCTGCATAATTTCGCGCGTCGTTTTACATCTTCTTATTTTTTCGTGCGCCAGTGTAAATTTGCAGATTATTCCTGGTAAAATGCTTTGTTTTTAATCTCCCCTCCTTTATACTCTCCATAATTTCTCTGCAAAACAGTAGGTTATTTATTTTTTATTGCAATTCCTCGTTCAAATTCCTTATTTTCTCCATAATTGGTGAGAAACTGTTTTTTACACTTTCATTGTTTTACTCTTGCTCTGACTAATTGACGATTAACGTCGTAAAGTTAATCTCGTCAACACGGCAACGCGCCGTAAGAATAACGTAAAGTAAGGATTGAATGATGAAGAAACTCACTGCACTGTTTGTTGCCTCTACTCTGGCTCTGGGCGCGGCTAACCTGGCACACGCCGCCGATACCACCACCGCGCCGAGCGACAGCAAGCCGATGATGATGCATCATAAAGGCGGCCCGGGTCAGCATGACATGATGTTTAAAGGCCTCAACCTGACCGATGCGCAGAAGCAGCAGATCCGCGACATCATGAAGAGCCAGCGCGAAAACATGAAGCGTCCGTCCCTTGACGAACGCCGCGCGATGCACGAGCTGATCGCCAGCGATACTTTCGACAAGGCGAAAGCGGAAGCGCAGATCGATAAGATGGAGGCGCAGCATAAAGCGATGGCGCTGTCCCGCCTGGAAACGCAGAACAAGATCTACAACATTCTGACCCCAGAGCAGAAAAAACAGTTCAATGCCAATTTTGAGAAGCATCTGACAGAACGCAACGCGCCGGCAGGTAAAATGCCTGCACCCGCTGAATAATGTAGCGTACTGAATCAAGACCGCCGGTCTTGCCCAATAATGCCATCAGGCGTTGGGCAGGGCCGGCGGTTTTTTCTTTCTGGCTTCTCAGCTAAGCGGGTGCAGCGGGTAGTTGCCGCTGAGCAGAGGCTTACAGAGAATTTTGTAACCATCCTGGTCGAATCCGGCGGGCAGGCGGGTGAGCTCAGCGGCCTGGTCGAGCGAGTCGACGGCCCCCAGCCACAGCCAGTTATGAATGACATGATACTGCGTCATATCAGGGCCGCGCTCCTCCAGCGCCACCGGTCCTGCCCAAGGCCAGCACACCAGCTGCAGCTTGCTCATCTGCGCCAGCAGACGCTGGCGGTGCGCCTCCACGCTCTCCTTTCCACAGCAGGCGCCGGCGCAGCGGCCCAGCGCGGATCGAAAGCAGGCGCGACCGCGGCTGAGCGGCTCCAGACCGAGCAGGCCATAACAGAGGCGCTGTTCGTCAGCGAGGCTCTGCAGCATCTGCAGCGCCGCCCGCCGGTTGGCGAACAGACCATAGAGATGCTGCTGATGAGAGAAATCAACCTCGCGGGCATAGACAATCTGCGGCCGGTCGTCCGCAAGCAGCCAGGCGCAGAGTTGCTTGTTACGCCGTAGCCGCTTGTTAAACAGCGGCTGCTGTTCTTTAATTAACCGCGCCTCCAGCAGCAGGGCCCCCAGCTCGCCAGCGGTGCGCTGCCAGGTAATACGCCGGGACTGACGCAGCATCGCGGCCTCTTCAGGCGTGCGCAGGTGGGAGAGCACCCGGCTGCGCAGGTTAACGCTCTTGCCGATATAGAGCGGCATCGTGTCGCTGTCGCCGTGAAACTGATAGACGCCCGGCAGCTTCGGCAGCGCCTCCAGCCACGGGCGAAGGTGTTCGGGATATTCATAGATCGCCGCCGCCTCAAACTCCAGACGCGGGGCAGATTGCTTTCTGGCCACAATAACTCCTGATACTGTCTATCTATCCAGTATAGCAGGCGGTTTTTGCGGCGAAAAGCGCAAAAAATAACCCCGGCGCGGGCCGGGGCGGGGGAGGGACTATTTTTTCCAGAAATCGTCAAAGACGGTGATGGGCGGCCGACGCTTGTGTTCGGTTTTCAGATACCAGCCTTCGATCGTTTTGGCGATGCTGGGGTCCAGCGTTTTGCCTTCCAGATAGTCGTCGATATTCTCATAGGTGACCCCCAGCGCCACTTCATCCGGCAGGGAGGGGCGATCGTCTTCCAGATCGGCGGTCGGCAGCTTCTTATACAGATGTTCCGGGCAGCCGAGATGGGCCAGCAGCTGTTTGCCCTGACGTTTGTTCAGGCGGAAGATCGGGTTGATGTCGGTGCCGCCGTCGCCATATTTAGTGAAGAAGCCGGTAATCGCTTCCGCCGCATGGTCGGTGCCGACCACCACCCCTTTGGTCATCCCGGCGATGCTGTACTGGGCTTTCATGCGCTCACGGGCTTTTTCGTTGCCGCGAACGAAGTCGCTCAGTTCGATCCCCGCTTCGCGCAGGGCCTGTTCGCTTGCCAGCACCGAGGCTTTGATATTCACCGTCAACACGCGGTCAGGCTGAATAAAGGCGATGGCATCCTGGCAGTCCTGCTCATCCGCCTGCACGCCGTAGGGTAAACGGACGGCGATAAACTGCAGGCTGCTGTCGCCAGTTTCGGCGCGCAGTTCATTGATCGCCATCTGGCACAGTTTCCCCGTCAGGGTCGAGTCCTGGCCGCCGCTGATACCCAGCACCAGCGATTTAATAAAAGGGTAAGTCTGCAGATAGGATTTCAGGAAATCGACGCTGCGGCGGATCTCGCCTGCGGCATCAATCTGCGGCTTCGCGCCCAGCGCCTGAATAATCTCTTGTTGTAGCGTCATCGCGCCCTCCGAAAGTGAATCTGTTTGGCAACCTGTTGGCTTAAAGCTACCTCTTTGCCGCTGAAACGACAAGGACCGGGGTTTTGACTGCCGGAAAAGAAGGCAATCAATGACATAGGATTTCATTATAGATGCCCGCGCGCAGGAGAAAGCGCCGGTCGTCGGCGGAGCGTCAATCCTGTTTACGCAATAACACAATCAGACATGATTTCGCTGTTCGGCTTGAAAAATAACACTATTTATTCCAGGCTTATCGTTACACAGTGGAAGAGAGGAACCAAAATGAACAAAAGCTTAGCAGGAATACTGGGCGTCACCGTCGCGTTAACCTTACTCGCGGGCTGTACCGCTTACGATCGTACCAAAGACCAGTTTACCCAGCCGGTGGTGAAAGATGTGAAGAAAGGAATGTCGCGTGAGCAGGTGATGCAGATCGCTGGCAAACCTTCAACGGAAGTGACGATGGTCCATGCCCGCGGCACCTGCCAGACCTATATCCTCGGTCAACGAGATGGTAAAGTGGAGACCTACTTTGTGGCCCTCGACGAAACGGGGCACGTGATGAACTCCGGCTACCAGACCTGCGCTGAGTATGATACGGATCCGCGCAACGCTAAGTAAGCGCCCTACTGTTGACTGAGTTGTACGTAAGCCCGACCACTGGTCGGGCTTTTTTGTGAGTCCTGATGCTTATTTAATTGCGCGAATTATTTGGATGAAAATGTGAGGGTAGTCAAAACCGGAGGTCAATGAGAGACAATTCTGTTCAACAGGGAATTATCACGACGGCTCAGGTTGCCGTATACTCAACCCATAAACAGAATTAACCGGATGTTACCAGTCTTACCGGCTCTCAGCGGTTACTGAAGGCCCTGGTCTCACACATTGAGGAAGCGTTCATGGAAAAGAAACATATTTATCTGTTCTGCTCGGCAGGCATGTCCACGTCACTGCTGGTCTCCAAAATGCGGGCGCAGGCGGAAAAATACGAAGTCCCGGTCATTATTGAAGCCTATCCTGAGACTCTCGCGGGTGAAAAGGGACCGGAAGCCGACGTTGTATTATTAGGGCCACAAATTGCGTATATGTTACCGGAAATTCAGCGCCTGCTGCCGAATAAACCGGTAGAAGTCATCGATTCTCTTCTGTATGGCAAGGTGGATGGTTTAGGGGTATTGAAAGCCGCCGTCGCGGCCATTAAGAAAGCTGCAGCACAATAATTTTAAATTTTAAAACTCGATATATTTTGACGCCTGGCGGCATCCCGTTGCCGGACGTCAAAGAATAAAGAGTTTATTTTCCCGTCAAAGAGTAATTTCATACATCATCGCCGTAATAGTTTATTGCGGCTTTTAAGGGTATTGACTATGAGTAAAGTGATCGACTCGCTTGAAAAGGTACTCCTTCCTTTTGCACTGAAAATAGGAAAGCAGCCGCATATTAATGCGATTAAAAATGGATTCATTAAATTAATGCCGTTGACCCTCGCCGGGGCCATGTTTGTATTAATTAACAACGTTTTTCTGAGCTTCGGCGAAGGCTCTTTCTTTTATTCCATGGGCATTCGCCTGGATGCCTCCACCATTGAAACCTTAAACGGTTTTAAGGCTATCGGCGGTAACGTCTATAACGGCACCCTCGGCATTATGTCGCTGATGGCGCCATTCTTTATTGGCTCCGCGCTGGCGGAAGAGCGCAAAGTCGACCCGATGGCCGCAGGCCTGTTGGCGGTCGCGGCCTTCATGACCGTGACCCCGTATAGCGTGGGCGAAGCCTATGCCGTCGGCGCCAACTGGCTGGGCGGGCAGAACATCATCTCCGGCATGATTATCGGTCTGGTCGTCGCGGAGCTGTTCACCTTCGTGATCCGTCGCAACTGGGTGATCAGACTGCCGGACAGCGTGCCGGGGTCGGTATCGCGCTCTTTCTCCGCGCTGATCCCTGGCTTCTTGATCCTCTCCATCTTCGGCATTATCTCGTGGGCCCTGTCGAGCTACGGCAGCAACTTCCACCAGATCATCATGGACTCCATCTCTACGCCGCTGGCGGCGATGGGCAGCGTGGTCGGCTGGGCATACGTCATCTTTAACTCCCTGCTGTGGTTCTTCGGGGTGCACGGTTCGCTGGCGCTGACCGCGCTGGATAACGGCATCATGACGCCGTGGGCGCTGGAAAACATCGCGCTGTACAACCAGTACGGATCGGTTGATGCGGCGATCGAAGCGGGTAAACAGTTCCACTTCTGGGCCAAGCCGATGCTCGACTCCTACATCCTGCTGGGGGGTTCCGGGGCGACGCTGGGTCTGATCATCGCCATCTTTATCGCTTCCCGTCGCGCTGACCATCGTCAGGTTGCGAAGCTGGCGCTGCCGTCAGGCATCTTCCAGATTAACGAACCGATTCTGTTTGGCCTGCCGATCATCATGAACCCGGTCATGTTCATCCCGTTCGTGCTGGTCCAGCCGATTCTGGCGGCCATTACTCTCGCGGCCTACAGCCTGGGGATTATCCCACCGGTGACCAACCTGGCGCCGTGGACCATGCCAACTGGCCTGGGGGCGTTCTTCAACAGTAACGGCAGCGTCGCCGCTCTGCTGGTCGCCCTGTTCAACCTTGGCGTCTCCACCCTGGTCTACCTGCCGTTTGTGGTGCTGTCGAATAAAGCGCAGACCGTCATCGAGCAGGAAGAGAGCGAAGAAGACATCGCCAACGCACTGAAATTCTGATACCGCGCGGTACGGGCAGCGTCCCGTACCGCCTGAGAAATGAGGGAAATATTATGTTTGATCTGGACAACATCGACGCGGTAGAGACCCCGGAAAACGACCTCGAAGAGGTGGTGATGGGGCTGATTATCAACTCCGGACAAGCCCGTAGCCTGGCCTATGCCGCGCTAAAACAGGCCAAGCAGGGGGATTTTGCCGCGGCGAAATCGATGATGGAGCAGTCGCGTCAGGCGCTGAGCGAGGCGCATCGCGTGCAGACCCAGCTTATCGAAAGCGAC
The DNA here is from genome assembly GCF_019753495.1 of Klebsiella sp. TF21-TM. Taxonomy (NCBI): domain Bacteria; kingdom Pseudomonadati; phylum Pseudomonadota; class Gammaproteobacteria; order Enterobacterales; family Enterobacteriaceae; genus Klebsiella; species Klebsiella sp. TF21-TM. The sequence continues at coordinate 116,466 of NZ_JAIJYL010000006.1, forward strand.
GAGGGCGAAGGGAAAATGAAGGTCAGCCTGGTGCTGGTGCATGCTCAGGATCACCTGATGACCTCCATGCTGGCCCGCGAGCTGGTTGCGGAATTGATTGAGCTGCACGAGAAGGTACAATAGGCCATCACGACGATGAGGCAGCCCAGGATGATGACCACCGAGATCAGTACCGCCAGAGAACAGCAGTTGTTCAACGGGAAGAACTTTCATGTGGTCATCTATAACAAAACGGAAAGCGTGAGCGGGCTCCACCAGCATGATTACTACGAATTTACCGTCGTATTAACCGGGCGCTATTACCAGGAGATCAATGGCAAACGGGTGTTGCTGGAGCGCGGGGATTTTGTCTTTATCCCGATGGGCTCGCACCACCAGAGCTTCTACGAATTTGGTGCGACGCGCATCCTTAACGTCGGCATCAGCAGGCGCTTCTTTGAGAAACACTATCTGCCGCTGCTGCCGTTTGGCCTGGTGGCGTCGCAGGTCTATGCCGTGCAGAGCGCTTTTCTCGGCTATATTGAGTCGGTCATCGCCTCACTCAATTTTCGCGAAACGGAATTTGACGAATTTATCGAGCTGGTCTCCTTTTATGTCATTAACCGTTTACGTCACTATCGCGAAGAGCCGGTTGCAGACGTCGTCCCACAATGGTTAAAAAATACCGTTGAGGCCATGCACGATAAACTGGAGTTTGGCGAGAGCGCCCTCGAGAATATGGTTCGGCTATCGGGCAAAACGCAGGAGTATTTAACCCGGGCGACCCAGCGCTATTATGGTAAAACGCCGATGCAGATAATTAACGATATCCGTATCAACTTTGCCAAAAAGCAGCTGGAAATTACCAACTATTCGGTGACGGATATTGCCTATGAATCAGGGTACAGCAGCCCGAGCCTGTTTATTAAAACCTTTAAAAAGCTGACCTCGTTTACGCCGAGCAGTTATCGCAAACATTTGACCAGTATTAATTAAACCCGCGCGGTATTAGCCGCCCGGCTTACACCGTAACTAATTTAAGTTAACTGTCCGCATTTATGCGGAGAGCGGCCTGCGCCCAGGCGCAGCGCCTAAGGGAGAAAAAAATGAGCCAGAAATTAAAAGTCGTCACCATTGGCGGCGGTAGCAGCTATACCCCGGAATTACTGGAAGGTTTCCTGAAACGTTATCATGAACTGCCGGTGACAGAGCTGTGGCTGGTGGATGTGGAAGAGGGCCAGGAGAAGCTCGATATTATCCATGCGCTGTGCGAGCGGATGGTGGAAAAAGCCGGCGTGCCGATGAAGGTTTATAAAACGCTGAACCGCCGCGAGGCGCTGCAGGGCGCGGATTTCGTTACCACCCAGCTGCGGGTGGGCCAGCTGAAGGCGCGTGAAAAAGATGAGCGCATCCCGCTGAGCCACGGCTATCTTGGCCAGGAGACCAACGGGGCGGGCGGGCTGTTTAAAGGGCTGCGCACCATCCCGGTGATTTTCGACATCGTGAAAGATGTGCAGGAGATCTGCCCGGACGCATGGATCATTAACTTCACCAACCCGGCGGGCATGGTCACCGAGGCGGTCTATCGCCACACCAGTTTCAAACGCTTTATCGGCGTGTGCAACATTCCCATCGGCATGAAGATGTTCATCACCGACGTGCTGCAGCTCAGCCCGAGCGATGAGCTGAACATCGACCTGTTCGGTCTGAACCACCTGGTGTTCGTCCGCGATGTGCTGGTTAACGGCGTCTCGCGCTTCGATGAACTGCTGGACGGCGTTGCCTCCGGCCGCCTGACCGCGAACTCGGTAAAAAATATCTTCGACCTGCCGTTTAGCGAGGGGCTGATCCGCTCCCTGCGCCTGATCCCATGCTCCTATCTGCTCTATTACTTTAAGCCAAAAGAGATGCTGGCGATTGAGATGGGCGAGTACTATAAGGGCGGCGCGCGCGCCCAGGTGGTGCAGAAGGTGGAGAAGCAGCTGTTCGAGCTGTATAAAAATCCGGATCTCAAGGTCAAGCCGAAGGAGCTGGAGCAGCGCGGCGGCGCCTATTACTCCGATGCCGCTTGCGAAGTGATCAACGCTATCTATAACGACAAGCAGACTGAGCACTATGTGAATATCCCGCATCATGGCCATATCGATAATATCCCGGCGGACTGGGCGGTCGAGATGAGCTGCACCTTAGGTCGCGATGGCGCGAAGCCGACGCCGCGCATCACCCATTTCGACGAGAAGGTGCTGGGGCTTATCTACACCATCAAAGGGTTTGAAATGGCGGCCAGCCGGGCGGCGATCAGCGGCGAGCTGAACGACGTGCTGCTGGCGCTGAACTTAAGCCCGCTGATCCATTCCGATCGTGACGCCGAGCAGCTGGCGCGGGAGATGATTCTGGCTCATGAAAAATGGCTGCCGAACTTTGCGGCGACGATCGAAAAACTGAAAGCGTAACGGGAGCGGCAAATGGAACGGGTATTGATCGTCAACGCCGACGACTTCGGCCTCAGTAAAGGGCAGAACTACGGCATTATCGAAGCCTGCCGCAACGGCGTGGTGACATCGACTACGGCGCTGGTCAACGGCGCGGCTATTGACCACGCCGCCCAGCTGAGCCGCAGTACGCCGGAGCTGGCGGTCGGGATGCACTTTGTGCTGACGCTGGGCGAACCGCTGTCGGCCATGCCGGGGTTAACCCGCGACGGCCGGCTGGGCAAATGGATCTGGCAGCAGGCGGAAGAAGATACCCTGCCGCTGGAGGAAATTGCCCACGAGCTGGCGTGTCAGTACCGTCGTTTTATCGATCTCTTCGGCCATGAGCCGACGCATCTCGACAGCCATCACCATGTGCATATGATCGCCGCGATCTATCCCATCGTCGCCGCTTTTGCCCGCGATAAAGGCATCGCGTTGCGCATCGATCGCCAGGTGGCGGCGCAGAGCGGTCTCGATCAGCAGGCGGCGCGCAGCAGCGCAGGCTTCAGCAGCGAGTTTTACGGGGAAGCTGTCTCTGAGGCGCTGTTCCTGCAGACGCTGGACGCCTCAATCGCCCGCGAGGAGCGCTCCCTGGAGGTGATGTGCCATCCGGCCTTTGTCGACCAGACCATCATGGGCAGCGCCTACTGCTACCCGCGGCTGGGCGAGCTTGATGTGCTGACCTCTGCCTCGCTGAAAGCGGCGGTGGCCGACCGGGGTTATCGCCTGGGAACCTACCGCGACGTGTAAGCCCGACGGGGGAAAGGAAAGTGAGTCAAGCCCGGCACACCGTGCCGGGCTTTTTGCTACGCCGGAATAGCGGCGATTTTCGGGCTTCTCGACCACACCCGGTGGGCCGTCATCAGGGCGAGCAGTTTATCTGCCGCCGGGGTGTCGAGAGCATCGCTAACGATGACGCCCTCTTCGCCCTGTGCCGGGACCTGGAGAACCGACGTTAACTGCCGCGCATCGCCTGCCAGCAGGATCGGCTTCAGGTGCTTATAGGCCTCCAGCAGGTAGTAGCGCGCATCGCCGCTCTGGCTCAGGGCGCTGAGGTCGCCGCCGGGTACCACCACGGCATCCACCGTCAGCGATGGGGAACCGGCGAAGGTGCCGGCGATCGGCACGGGAGAACCATCGTCGGCGATGACCTCGCCCATCCGCGAATAGAGCAGTTTACTGTGCACGCCCTGGGCCTGTAGCGCCTGCAGGAGATGGACCAGGTCCTGCGCCGAGGTACGCTCATTGAGCAGCACCGCCACCACGCGACCTTTCACATCCCCTTCGGCGTCCGCATAGAGGCTGAGGGTGGGATCTTTCTCCACGCCGTTGACCGGGGAGGGCAGAGTGAGGCTGCGCTGCTCATCGCTCAGTTCGATACCTAAATTCGCCCCGACCGCTTCCGCCAGCCGGGTATCAATATGGGCCAGGTGATCGACCACCCGCTCGCGGATCCAGGTGCGGACCACTTTGCTGAGCTCGAAGCTGAAGCCATCGATAATATGCTGCTGCTCAATCGGCGTCTGGCTCAGCCAGAACAGACGCGGCTGGGCGTAATATTCGCCGAATGAAGGGCTGCGCTGGCGGATCTTCTCACCGTCGACGCGCTCGGCAAGGGACTCGAAACCGCCGCGTTTGGCGGCTGGCGGCGTCTCGCGCGGCCAGTTGTCGTTGATCGAGTTGGGTTCGTAGTTGGCCGGGTTGGTGTCAATCTCCATCCGGTGCATACCGTCGCGCTGGAAGTTGTGGTACGGGCAGGTTGGCCGGTTGATCGGGATTTCATGGAAATTCGGTCCGCCGAGGCGGCTAATCTGCGTATCGGTGTAGGAAAAGAGACGCCCCTGCAGCAGCGGATCGTTGCTGAAATCGATGCCCGGTACGATATGCCCGGGATGGAAGGCCGCCTGTTCGTTCTCGGCAAAGAAGTTGTCCGGGTTGCGGTTGAGGACCATTTTGCCGACCCGTTGCACCGGCACCAGCGCCTCAGGGATCAGCTTGGTGGGATCTAACAGGTCGAAGTCAAAATCAAATTCGTTTTCCTCGGGGATCAGCTGCAGCCCGAGCTCAAATTCCGGGTAGTCCCCGGCTTCAATGGCCTCCCACAGGTCGCGGCGATGAAAATCGGGGTCACGGCCGGTCAGCTTCTGCGCTTCATCCCACACCAGCGACGCCTTGCCGGCGACCGGTTTCCAGTGGAAGCGAACAAAGGTGGCTTTGCCCTCGGCATTGATCAGGCGGAAGGTGTGGATCCCGAAGCCTTCCATGGTGCGATAGCTGCGCGGGATGCCGCGATCGGACATCGCCCACATCACGTTGTGCAGCGTTTCCGGCTGCAGGGAAACGTAGTCCCAGAAGGTGTCGTGAGCGCTTTGTCCCTGGGGGATGGCCCAGTGGGGCTCAGGCTTCACGGCGTGGACAAAGTCGGGAAACTTCAGCGCGTCCTGAATGAAGAAGACCGGGGTGTTGTTGCCGACGAGGTCAAAAATCCCCTCGTCGGTGTAAAACTTGGTGGCGAAGCCGCGAATATCGCGAACGGTGTCCGCCGACCCCGCGCCGCCCTGCACGGTGGAGAAGCGCACAAAGACCGGGGTGATTTTATCGGCTGCCGAGAGAAAATCGGCTTTGGTCAACGCTGTCAGACTTTTGTAGGGCTGGAAGTAACCGTGGGCCGCTGAGCCGCGGGCATGTACGATACGCTCCGGAATTCGCTCATGGTCGAAGTGGGTGATCTTCTCCCGCAGAATGAAATCTTCCAGCAGCGTTGGGCCGCGGGCGCCGGCGCGCAGCGAGTTCTGATCGTCGGCAATGCGCACGCCCTGGTTGGTGGTCAGCGGATAGTCTTCTCCGCCTTTGCGCTGCGGCTCCAGGGCGTCAAGTTTGCTGCTGTGGGTATCAGGCGCTTTCAGGCTGCCAGGGGCGGTCGGTTCAGCGCCAGGGGCGGTGGGTTTCGGCGTGGGGCGCCACTCCCGGTCATCCGGCGCCAGCGAGTCGAGACCCGGCTGCGCTTCCTCGCTGCCGTGAACCGGTGCCTGCTGGTGGTGCGGGTTTGGGTGCTTATCAGACATTGCTCGTCTCCTGCTTTCATTGCTAAAAGTGGTCGTTGATAAACCAAAACCCTTCTAACTATAGAACATTACGCTGGCTGCGCCCGGCGAGGGGGCAGGGAGTTATCCTAAAATGCGCATCGGCGGCAGGGGGGCGACGAACGGGGCCACGATCGGCTATGATAGAGGTTTCTGTTTCCCGCTTTGCTTAGTGAATCCATTTGTTATGAAACCATTGCGCCAACAAAATCGCCCTGTCATTAGCTACGTGCCGCGCGTGGAGCCTGCGCCCCCGGAACATGCCGTGAAAATGGACCATTTTCGCGATGTCTGGATTTTGCGCGGGAAGTATGTCGCCTTTCTGCTGATGGGGGAGCATTTCCGCCGTTCACCGGCGTTCAGCGTGCCGGAGTCGGCGCAGCGCTGGGCTAACCAGGTGCGTCAGGAAGGTGAGATTGAAGCCTGAATCTGCTGCAGAAATAAAAAAACCGCTGATTATCAGCGGTTTTTTTGTGCTTACCGTTTAGCGATGCGCCAGTTCGGCCTCTTCTTCGCTATCGAAAATCGACTTGTCGGTCTGGCGCAGCCACTGACTGGTCAGCGTCCCGGCGGTCATGGAGCCGTTAACGTTCAGCGCGGTACGCCCCATATCGATCAGGGGTTCGACGGAGATCAGCAGCGCCACGAGGGTCACCGGCAGGCCCATCGCCGGCAGGACGATCAGCGCGGCGAAGGTGGCCCCGCCGCCCACCCCGGCGACGCCCGCCGAGCTGACGGTGACGATGCCCACAAGGGTGGCAATCCACATCGGATCCAGCGGGTTGATGCCTACGGTCGGTGCGACCATCACCGCCAGCATGGCCGGGTAGATACCGGCGCAGCCGTTCTGACCAATGGTGGCGCCAAAGGAGGCGGAGAAGCTGGCAATCGACTCCGGTACGCCGAGACGACGGGTCTGCGCTTCCACGTTCAGCGGAATGGAGGCGGCGCTGGAGCGGCTGGTGAAGGCGAAGGTAATCACCGGCCAGACTTTACGGAAGTACTTCAGCGGGCTGATGCCGTTAATCGCCAGCAGCAGGCCGTGAACGACAAACATGATGCCCAGCGCGATGTACGAGGCCACCACGAAGCCGCCAAGCTTGATGATATCCTGTAGATTCGACCCGGCAACCACTTTGGTCATCAGCGCCAGCACGCCGTAAGGGGTCAGCTGCATCACCAGACGAACCAGCTTCATCACCCAGCCCTGCAGGGTATCGATGGCGGTCAGTACGCGCTGGCCTTTTTCCACATCCTCTTTCAGCAGCTTCAGGGCTGCGACGCCGAGGAAGGCCGAGAAAATGACGATGCTGATGATCGAGGTCGGGTTAGCCCCGGTGAGGTCAGCAAACGGGTTCTTCGGCACGAAGGAGAGGATCAGCTGCGGGACGCTGAGATCGGCCACTTTACCCACATAGTTGCTCTGAATGGCGTTCAGACGGGCGGTCTCCGCGCTGCCCTGGACCAGCCCCTCGGCGGTGAGGCCGAACATGTTGGTCACCAGCACGCCAACCAGGGCGGCGATCAGGGTGGTGAACAGCAGAGTACCGATGCTCAGGAAACTGATTTTCCCCAGCTGCGAGGCATTGTGCAGGCGGGCCACGGCGCTAAGGATTGACGCGAAGACCAGCGGCATAACGATCATTTGCAGCAGCTGGACATAACCGTTGCCGACGATATTGAACCACTGGATGGAGTCTTTCAGCACCTGGCTGTCAGACCCATAGATCAGCTGTAGCGCCAGACCGAAGATCACGCCAATCGCCAGGCCGACCAGGACCTTCCTGGCCAGGCTCCACTGTTTATGGCGAGTTTGCCCCAGCGCAAACAGCAATACGGCGAACACGACTACGTTCGCTATTAATGGAAAGTTCATCCCCGTTCTCCTGATATTTTTATAACCTGGGCTGGTGGATAACCAGCTCTTATGACCGCAAGGTTAGCAGAAGGCGTTATCAAGGACTTATATTCAAATGGAATGGGTTATAACCAAATGGCGTTTTCTGCCGGTTTATCGCCCACTCTGGTGACTTATGAAGCGATTGAAGGTGATCTGCAGGGAATTAATCACCCCGGAAGACCAGCGTATCGCGCTGTTGTCCGCCAGCGTCTGCGGCATCCAGACGGCATAGACGAATAGCGCCATGCATAAGGCGCGCTCCAGCTGGTTGCCTTTGCGCGGCGCAAGGATCGGCAGCCGGAAGCGCCAGCGACAGGGCCATAGCAGCGGCACTCCGGCGGGGGTGAGCATATCGGCGAGAATGTGGCTGAGATAGCCCAGCACCAGGCCCTGGAGGGCGTCCGCCGGGACAATCCAGCTGTCAGGCACCTTGAGGTAGAATAGCGTCAGCGCGCCAAACACCGCCAGCAGGCTGTGGGTGAAGCCGCGGTGGCCAAAGGCCCGCGCCACGGGCCTGGAGATCCAGCTCAGCCGCTGGCCAAGAAACGACTTTGGGTGATCGATGTCCGGCAGCAGGCAGGTCAAGACCGCGGAGGGCACAATATGCCACCAGTCGCCCTGCGCCAGCACCGGCGTTAACTCTGCGTTTTTGGCAAATACTGCGCAGGCGATTGAAAAGAAGAGATGGCCTTCCGCCGTCATGATAACACACCCTAAACTGTCGATTCATACAGTATAGGGTTTTTATACAGTGCACGGAAGAGGTGACGGTGTAACTCTTTGTCACAAATTCTCAGCGCGCCAGCCATCCGCCGTCGACGGCCAGGGTATAGCCATGAATATAGTCGGCGGCGGACGAGGCGAGAAACACCGCCGGCCCCTGCAGGTCACCCGGCACCCCCCAGCGACCGGCGGGGATACGCTCAAGGATTGCCTGGTTACGCTCTTCATCTTCGCGCAGCGCCTGGGTGTTATTAGTGGCCATATACCCGGGCGCAATGGCGTTGACGTTGATACCCTGGCCAGCCCATTCGTTGGCCAGCAGGCGGGTCAGACCCAGCACGCCGCTTTTCGAGGCGGTATAAGAGGGGACGCGGATCCCGCCCTGAAACGAGAGCATCGAGGCGATGTTAATAATTTTCCCGCCTTCACCCTGGCGAATGAACTGCCTGGCGACCGCCTGGCAGAGGAAGAAAACCGCTTTCAAATTCAGATCGATGACCGCGTCCCAGTCGCTTTCCGTGAAGGTCAGGGCGTCATGGCGGCGGATAATCCCGGCGTTGTTAACCAGAATATCGACCCGGCCCATCGCCGCCACCGCCTGGTCGACCAGAACGGTCATATCATCCTGATGGCTGAGATCCGCCTGAATGGCATGAAAGCGGCGGCCCAGCGCCTCAACCTGCGCGGCCGTGTCGTGGGGGATTTTGCGATTGATGCCGACGATATCGCATCCGGCCTGCGCCAGGCCCAGCGTCATTCCCTGTCCCAGGCCGGTATCGCAACCGGTCACGATGGCGACCTTACCCGTCAGGTCGAAGGCGTTCAGTACCATATTCACCTCTGCGTGCTGATCTTCAGGCGTACGATGACGCCACCTGTGCCCAGCATAGAGGCAGGAAAACAAAATTACAATTAAAATGAAACGGTGTTTTGATTTTGTTGCCGGCGGCGTGACGGCGATCGCGTCAGCCGCCAGCGGCCTTACCCGAGCAGCGCCTCGACGGTCAGGGCCTGCAGTGACGGCAGCTTGACGTCCGCCAGCACAAAGCGCGGGTCGCGGCTGTTCTCCGCTTCCGGCACCACGATAGCGCGCATGCGCGCAGCTTTGCTGGCGATCATGCCGTTGACCGAGTCCTCCAGCGCGACGCAGCGCTGTGGGTCGACCCCGAGGGCGGCGGCGCAGTTGAGATACACCTGCGGGTGCGGTTTGCTCCAGGGCAGATGCTCCGCCGAGGCGAGGGCATCAAACTGATCGCGCAGCTCGAACATATTGAGCACTTTCTCCAGCATCACCAGCGGCGAGGCTGAGGCCAGCCCAACCTTTAACCCCTGGGCTTTACACAGGGCCACGGCCTCGCGCACCCCCGGCAGCAGCGGACGTGAGGCTTCCACCAGTTCGATGGCGCGACGGATAATGCGCGCGGTGGCTTCCGCGCGGTCCACGCCGCGCCACGGCTGCTGCGCGTACCACAGATCCACCACCAGGTCGATTCGCAGACCCAGCAGGTCGGGCAGTTCATCGCGGCGGCGGGTATCCACCCCCAGGCTCTCCATGACCTCGACCTCCGCCTGATCCCAAAGCGGCTCAGAGTCAATCAGCAACCCGTCCATATCAAAAATCGCAGCCTCAATGCGGCGCTTCGCTGACATATGTCCTTCTCCTGTTGCGTAATCAGATAAACGAATCGGCATTCATGGTATATCATACCGCGCGTTATTGGGCGAAATTCGCCGTGGAAGATAGACTTATACCCGACACATTCGGGTAAGCGAGGAGCGCCTGCGCCACGCAACGGGCGGCAGGCGAACCACTAACGCGTCTTTAACAAGGGGAACTCATGACGTACCAACAAGCTGGACGCATTGCGGTCATCAAACGTATTTTGGGATGGGTCATCTTTATTCCCGCCGTGCTGTCGACGCTGATTTCTGTCCTCAAATTTATGTATGAGCACAGTGAAAAGAAACCCGGCATTGACGCGGTAATGATGGATTTTGCGCACGTCATGATTGAGATGATGCGCTTTAACACGCCGTTCCTGAACTTTTTTTGGTACAACTCACCGCTGCCGGATTTTCACCACAGCCTGAACATCGGCTTCTGGATTATCTTCATTCTGGTGTTCGTCGGTATGGCGCTGCAGGCCTCCGGCGCGCGGATGGCGCGGCAGGCGAAATTTCTCCGCGAGGGGATTGAGGATCAGCTGATCCTCGAGCAGGCGAAAGGCGCGGAAGGGTTAACTCGCGAGCAGCTCGCCGAACGCATTGTGGTGCCGCGACATACGATCCTGGTGCAGTATTTCCCGCTGTACGTGCTGCCGGTGATCGTAATTGTCATCGGCTACTTCTTCTTTTCGCTGCTGGGCTTTCTCTAAGCCAGGTGCCCGGTTAGCCGGGCGCCATCTTATTCCGCCGGCAGAGGGCGTGGTTTACCCTGATTATCGACGGCAACGTAGATAAACAGCGCTTCCGTCGCCTTGTAGCGCTGGCCAATTGGTTCTGAAGAGACTTTTTTCACCCACACTTCGATGTTAATGGTCACCGAGGTATTGCCGCGCTTCACGCAGCGGGCATAGCAGCACACCACGTCGCCGACGGCCACCGGGCGTAAAAAGGTCATCCCATCCACGCGCACGGTCACCACGCGACCCTGGGCGATCTCTTTGGCCATAATGGCGCCGCCGATATCCATCTGCGACATCAGCCAGCCGCCAAAAATATCCCCGTTGGCATTCGTATCCGCCGGCATTGCCAGGGTGCGTAAAACCATTTCGCCCTTCGGGGCGAGATCTGTTGTTGTCATGCTCTACTCTGTTGTGGTCAAAGACGATCAGCGGGATGCTACTATGAAAACGGCGGAGAGAGAATAGGGGATAGCGCCCGCGGAGGCGGGCGCAGGCTGCCGGGGAATTAGTGGTGGTCGTCCTGCGGCATATGGCGGTAGATGTAGATCCCGCTCAGCAAGGTAAAGACCAGCGTGAGAGCGGTTAAACCGAAGACCTTAAAGTTAACCCAGATATTCTGCGGCAACCAGAAGGCGATATAGATATTAGCCAGCCCACAGAGGATAAAAAACGCCGCCCACGCCAGGTTTAGACGCGACCAGACCTGCTGCGGCAGGGTCAGCTCTTTACCCAGCATGCGCTGGATAAGCGGCTTTTTCATTACCCACTGGCTGAACAGCAGCGCGCCGGCGAACAGCGCATAGATCACCGTCACCTTCCATTTAATAAACTCATCATTGTGGAAGAAGAGCGTTAATCCGCCGAAGACGGCCACCAGCACGAAGGTGATCAGCGCCATTTTTTCGATTTTACGGTAGCGCACCCAGCTGTAGATCAGCACGATGGCGGTCGCCACAATCAGCGCCGTGGTAGCGGCGTAGATATCGTAAAGCTTGTAGAAGGCGAAGAAGACCACCAGCGGTAAAAAATCCAGAAACTGCTTCATACATCGATCCCGTCTGTCAGGACGGACCGGGAAATTCCCCGGTCCAGGTTAAAATTAGCTACGGATAAGCATATACACGCGGAATAAATAGATCAGCAACAGGGCGGAAATCAGGTTGCTGATGGTGTTGATGACCACCGCGCCGACGTTCGGCGTCAGCACGGCAAAGCTGGAAGCGAACAGCAGCAGCAGGGTTTTCGCCACCAGCCAGCCGATAATGGCCGGCGCCACCAGCCGCAAATTGGCCCAGGCTAGACGCATGCTGCTGCGCATGGCGCTGAGGATGCCCATTTTGTCCTGCACCAGCATGATCGGCGCAAAGGCCAGCACAATGGCCAACAGGACGCCGGGCACCAGCACTAACATCATCCCCATCTGCACCAGGAAGGTGGTGAAGAGGATCAACAGCAGCAGCTTCGGCAGCACCGGCGCCGAGGCGCCGATAGCGCGCAGAGCGCTGACGCGATGACCGGCAGAGACCAGCTGGATGAGCAGCAGGACGCCGCCGGCGAGGATCGCATTGCCCACCAGACCCGAGAAGGTCGATGCCGCCGAGGCGCGCAGCAGAACCTGCTGCTGCTCCGGCGTCATATTCTGCACCAGCTCGAACAGGCCTGCGCTACCGGCGAGGTTATCGCCTTCGCTGAGTATCGACAGCTGCTCGTCGCTGGGTGAAAAGGCATGGCCAAGTACTACCGTAATGAACGCGCACAACAGCGCAATCAGCAAAATGGTAATGAACTGATTACGAAAAAAATTCCCGGTGTCACGGTAGACGGACTTCGCCGTGATAGACATGCATTCTCCTTGAGTGTCGCAGGTGTTAACTAGCCGGCGATTGTACCGCAAATCGTTCCGTCGTAGCACTCTCTGCGCCGGTCAGGGCAGGTATATCTTTGTAAAGAGGCCGCAATGGCGGCAGGCCATAGCGCGCTCGCGCCCGGTTGCAGGCGTCGTTTTCCTCGCCATCTTCCCCGGACATGGCGAATTCGCGACATGGCGAGGGACGGTTTTCATAGATAGTGCAGTGGACGGCGTCGCCGATCTCGCCCGATAGCGCCGCGCAGCGGCCCTGGCGTTGATTGGTGCCGCTCATGCAGCGCAGGAAAGGGGTTAGCGGCTCGGTCAGCGCGGAGGGCACCAGGCCACCCGCGTCGTCGGCTTCCGCCCAGTAGAAAGAGACACGAAAATACGCACAACAGGCACCGCACGTCATGCACGGGTTGATTTCACTCATAATTACACCTGAAAAAAACGCATCAACACAGATTGTCGGCAGTTAACTTATCCAGCCGCCTCAGCGGCGGCAAGAGGGGCAGAAATAATTTTTTTCGTGAAAAGTGAAAATTGATGTGCGACCGATTCAGCGTATTGCGATCGGTATCAAAAATTAATCTGGATCAATAAATGTTAAATCTAAGGTTTTAGTGTGATCTAAAACAGATCAAACGTAACTCGTTATAGGTATATTTGGCCGCGCTGAAAAACCATAATGAGGAAGTGGATATGAAGAAGTTAGCAGCGGCGGCATTAATTCTAAGCACTCTTTCCACCGGCAGCGTCTGGGCGCATGAAGCGGGTGAATTTTTCATTCGCGCCGGGACCGCCACCGTCCGACCGACGGAGGGCTCTGACAATGTGTTAGGCAGCCTGGGCGGTTTCAACGTCAGTAACAACACTCAGCTGGGTTTAACCTTTACCTATATGGCGACCGATAACATCGGCGTGGAACTGCTGGCGGCAACGCCGTTCCGCCATAAGGTTGGTACCGGGCCAACCGGCACCATCGCCACCGTCCATCAGTTGCCACCCACCCTGATGGCGCAGTGGTACTTTGGCGATGCGCAAAGCAAGGTGCGCCCGTACGTGGGAGCGGGGATTAACTACACCACCTTCTTTAATGAAGACTTTAACGATAACGGCAAGGCGGCCGGGCTTTCCGATCTGAGCCTGAAGGACTCCTGGGGCGCGGCAGGGCAGGTCGGCCTCGATTACCTGATTAACCGTGACTGGCTGCTGAATATGTCGGTGTGGTACATGGATATCGATACCGATGTGAAATTCAAAGCCGGCGGCGTGGACCAGAAAGTCAGCACCCGCCTGGATCCGTGGGTGTTTATGTTCTCCGCAGGCTATCGGTTCTAACGCCTGCTGCAAACTGGCCAGCGGACGGCCAGTTTGTTGCCTCCTCACTCCTCCCTGCGATACCCCTTCGCCTGCGGATCACACTTCCGTCCACTGGCGCAGCAGGTTGTGATACATATTGAGCAGGGAGAGCACCTCTTCTCCGTCGCCAAAGCGAGTTTTGAGCGACTGAATCGTCCGGTCCAGGTCGTAGAGCATCGCGCGCTGCTTATCGTCGCGGACCATCGACTGGATCCACAGGAAAGAGGCCTGGCGTACGCCGCGGGTGACCGGGGTGACGCAGTGCAGGCTGCTGGCGGGATAGAGCACCAGATGCCCGGCCGGGAGCTTCACCCGATGCTGGCCATAGGTGTCTTCAATGACCAGTTCGCCTCCCTCATAGCTTTCCGGTTCGCAGAGAAACAGCGTCGCCGATAAATCGGTCCGCATCCAGCCCGCTTCGCCGTTCTGACGCACCGCGCCATCGACATGAAAGCCGTAGGTCTCCCCCGGCCCGTAGCGATTAAACAACGGTGCGGAAATCGTCCGCGGCAGCGCGGCGGAAAAAAACTGCGGATGGCCGCGCAGCGCGTCGAGTACGGCGGCTTGCAGACGGGCGTACAGCGGCGTGCGGGTATCGATCTGTTGGTTTTGTTTGACGGTCGCCCCCTGGCTGCCGACGGTAACCCGCCCGTCAACCCATTCGGCCTGCGCCAGCAGGCGGGCATATTCAGCCACCTGGTCCGCCGTTAGCACGTCAGGAATGTGATACATCATTGCGGTGTCCTCTCAAAAAGGTGGGGCGCGATGGCCCCACATACAGACTCAGAAATGGACGTTCGCCGTCAGCATAAAGGTACGGGGTTCGCCCGGATGATAGCGATAGCCGCTCTTGTTGATGGAAGCCACGTAATCGGTATCAAACAGGTTGTACATATTGAGCTGCAGATCGAGGTTGCTGTTGACCCGATAGCCCAGTTTGGCGTCGGCGACCCAGTAGCCCTCGGTGTGATCCGGGGTACCGACCGCGCCATCGCTGCCCCGGCGCAGGCTTCCGACATAGCGCACGCCGCCGCCGACGGACAAATCGCTGGTGGCCTGATACTGCGTCCACAGCGTAAAGGCATGTTTCGGGGTGTAGGCCAGCGCGGAAGAGCCATCCTGCGCCACATTCTGCCCCTCTGTCACCTTGGCATGCTGCTGGGTGTAGCCGGCGATGATCGTCCAGTCCGGGGTCAGGTTCCCGGTCGCGGAGAGCTCATACCCCTCCACGCGTTTTTTGCCGTATTGCGACCAGGTTCCGTCATCGTTAGCGGCCACTTCGTTTTCAATATCGGTACGGAATAACGCCGCGCTGAGCAGCAGGCGTTTGTCGAGGATCTGCCACTTGGTGCCCAGTTCGCTGGATTTCGCCTTCTGCGGTTTAAAGTCGGTCCGGTTGGCGCTGTTGCCGCTGCCGCTGGCGGCCAGCGCGAAGCTGCTGCCCCCCGGCGGTTGCTGCGAGATGGCATAGTTGACGTAGATATTGCCCTGCTCGGTTAAGCGATACAGCGCCCCGGCCTTCCAGTTAACCAGGTTACCGGATTTGGCGGTATCGACTGTGGTGACCGGGCTGCCGGTCGACTGTGCTGGCGGGCAGGCGACAGCCCCGCGTCCGCTGCCGCCGCAGGCGGTGGCGCTGTCATATTTGGTATGGTAACTGTCGAGACGCAGCCCGCCGTTGACCTCAACCCGATCGGTCAGCGCCAGCGTATCGAAGGCATAAATGCCGAAGGTATCGGTCTGGCCGTTGGCGTTCGCCCCGTTTCTGTCCAGCCCGCCAAACGACAGGCTGCTCACCGGATGATAGAGATTCACCGCCGGGGCGGTGAGGGCGTTGACGCCATAGTTGGTCTGGTTTTCCCGGGTAAACTCCACGCCGGCGCTGACGTCATGGCCTATCGAGCCGGTATTGAAGGTCGAGGTGATATTGGTCTGGTTGGTCAGAATGCGGTTGCTGACATCTTTGGTATTAACCAGCCGTGACCAGCTCCAGGTGTTGACGTCATTGATGTCGGGGGCGGTGATATTGCTCGCGCCGCCCATCACCGCAGTCAGAAGATACTCCTGCTTCACCCGCGACCAGCGGGTGGTATTGCGCACGGTGGTATTGTCCGTCAGATCGTGTTCGAAGCGCAGGGTGCCGCTGTCGGTGGTGGATTTATCGTAATCGGAGTCGGTGCCATAGAAATTGCTGGTATTGACCTTACCGGCGGAATTGAGCGCGGCATACTTCGGCGAAGGCGCCGAATAGCCCGGCAGGCCGACGGTGGGGATCCCGCCATCCGGGGTGTTGTTCTGCCGGACGTGGAGATAGTTCAGATACAGACGGGTGGGCGTATCGAGGCCAAAGGCCAGCGACGGAGCGATGCCGTAGCGCTCGTTCTCAATCTTATCCCGGCCGGCGTCGTGGGTTTTTTCGCCCATCAGGTTGAGGCGAAACGCGGCGTTGTCGCCGAAGGCCTGGTTAAGATCAAGGGTACCCCGGCGCGACCAGGCGCTGCCGATGCTGGCCGAACCGTCGATCCCGGAGTCAAGGCGCGGCTGCTTGCTGATCATATTGATCGAGCCGGAGGGGGCGCTGCGGCCATAGTCTGTGCCGGCGGGCCCTTTGATGACTTCCACCTGCTGGGTATTGAAGGTATCCCGCGTCACGCTGCCGATATCGCGAATGCCGTCCACATAAATACTGTTGGAGGTGTCCACACCGCGCATAAAGATGGCGTCCCCGGTGGTTGAGCTGCCATTCTCCCCGGCGTAAAACGCCCCAACGCCAGGGACGTTTTTGAGGGCGTCAGTCAGGTTGGTGACGCCCTGATCTTTAATGACCTGTTCGGGGATCACGGTGATGGTGCGAGTGGTATCCACCAGCGGTTTATTAAACTTGGGATCGGCGGAGGCCCCGGGAGAATAAAGCGAAGGCGGGGCGGCTTCCACCACCAGCGTCTCTTCATTATTTTTGACTGATTTTTCCGCTGCCATGCCGGTTGCCGGCGCGGCCCCCAGACACAGACCCGTAAACAATGCCAATGAGTTGAAACTGCCAAACGGCAGAGAAGCGTTTTTTTCCATGATAAATGCAGGCTTATTTTTAGTTATTCGCACATATCACGCCGCGCAAAAGCGACGTTATTCGTCGTCTGGCTTGCGCTGACCCGGCGTGACTCTATAAATGATAAAAAGAATAGTTATCATTCGCCTTAATATTTACACAGAAAGGTTGACGTTTAAACTGATTTCTTCACCCCCGTTTACAAATTTCATAAATTTTGAACAAAAAAGCGGGTTAGCTCGGCAAAGGCGGCGGGACAAAGTGGTACCTGACGTGGAGACCTGGGATCAATGACGCCGGGCGGGCGCCGGAGGACGTCCGGAGGCAGGCGTCCCGGCGGGCTTACCAGGGCACCGTGCGGCCCTGGTAATCCAGATACTCCAGTCCCGGGCGCCGCTGCTTGTCGAGCAGGACGTTCACCAGGCGTGGGATGGTCTCTTCGATAGTCAGGGGGATGTCGGCCCCGCCGAACTCGGTGCGGATCCATCCCGGAGCCATCACTACCAGCGGGTGGGAGGCCGAAGTGGGGCGAGCGGCGAAGCTGCGCATGAACATATTCAGCGCGGCTTTACTTCCGCGGTAGAGCTCCCGCTGGCCGCCGAGATTGTTCGTCAGACTGCCCTGGCCGGAGGACATCACGCCCAGCAGCCCCTGCGGCTTGACCGCTGGCTGCGACAGCTGGTGCGTGAGGTGTGTTGTGAGTAAAAAAAAGCCCGCACAAGTGCGGGCAAAAATACTGGAAGCAATGTGAGCAATGTCGTACTGAATACCTGAGTTATTTACTCAACTATTCAGTAATGAGAAAGATAATATTTCTCATTTAAGATATCAACCCCATCTTTTGTGCGGAAGCGATTTTTATCCAAGGGTAAAGACCGTGCGCTGCTGGATATCATCAGCGTGATGAACCAGCCGGTGCGCGATGAGCCGATCCTCCAGGCGGCCGGCGTCCAGCTGGAACAGATGCTGTTTCCGCTGCTGGTGGCGGTAGGGCGCCATGGCCCGGTGGGGGGGAGCTGGCGGATCATTTAGGGCGCGATTACACCACCGTCAGGCGCCCGGTGAAGAAACTGGAAGCCCAGGGGCTCGCCTGTAAGCAACCGAACTAAATTCTCGCGTGTTGCCGCCCCGGCGCAACAATCATCTTTTTCCGTCACAAATCACGGGTCAGCTCGTCGATGTTGTCGGAAAGTATCTCCAGTAGAGATCGCACATAGACAGTGTTATTTCCCTGATGCCACATCGCGCTGAGGGGAAGGCCTTCGATATGTTTTTTGGGCGCGAGCTTAAGGTATTTCACGCCGTCCGCATTCATATCTTTATATGACGCAGGCACCAGAGCAATGCCCAGTCCAGCGGCAACAAAACTCAGGATAGTCTGCTTCTCTTCGGCATACTGCGCGATGACAGGCATGCTGCCACCCTCCTTGAAAATATTCATTGTCAGGTCATGGCTGTGACGCCGGGTGCCTCTTTCCGGCACGATAACCGGCTCGTGTCGGAAGTCATCGATACTGACTTCGTCATAACTGACCAGGCGGTGGTTAGCGGGCACGGCGAGCACGCAGGTTTCATTGGCGATAAAACGTGTTGTCAGCGTGGCATCAATATGTTCCGGCGGACGTACAAAGACCACATCCAGCCATCCTGAAATGAGTCGGGGGATAAGTTTGTGAGATTTATCTTCCGTAAGATGAATGTCTGCCTCCGGAAAACGCCTGACGAAAAGATTAAGCAGTTCAGGAAGTAATCCTTTGGCTGCGCTATCGATAGCTCCGATCCGCAACGTCCTTTTCTGCAACAGGCTATTTTTACGGAATCGCTGCCGTAGCGCATCGAAATCAGCAATGACCGTTTTGGCCTCATTTAAAAAGGCGGCACCTTCAGGCGTTAGCGACACATTGCGGGTCGATCGATTCAGTAGTCTTATTCCCAAATCATCTTCCAGCAGTTTTATGAAGCGACTCAGTGACGCAGGCATCATTTCAAGTTTACGGGCAGCACGGCCGAAGTGAAGCTCATCACCCAATACCACAAAGCAACGTAGCTGATTTATATCCATTTTTTCACCAAAACCTGATTATGCAAATTATTTATATAAAGCCATGCCGATGATAAAGCGGTTCAAAACTTCATACTGGGTTTATTACAAAACGATAACAACCCTACATCACTATGGAGCATCCGTCATGAAAAACGACCTCGAAAAGAAGGTGATGCGCAAGATTACCCTGCGCATTATTCCTTTCATCATGCTGCTGTACTTCATTGCCTTCCTCGACCGTGTCAACATTGGCTTTGCCGCCCTGACCATGAATCAGGATCTGGGTTTTTCACCCACCGTTTTTGGGCTGGGCGCCGGCATCTTCTTCCTGGGGTACTTTCTGTTTGAGGTGCCGTCAAACTTAATTCTCCATAAAGTAGGGGCCCGCATCTGGATCGCCCGCGTCATGATCACCTGGGGCCTGGTCTCTGGCTGCATGGCTTTTGTGCAGGGTACGACGAGCTTCTACATTCTGCGTTTTCTACTCGGCGTAGCGGAAGCCGGTTTCTTCCCGGGAATTATCCTTTATCTCAGTTATTGGTTCCCGGCAGCCAGACGCGCGCAGGTTACCGCCATCTTTATGGCCGCAGCCCCGCTCTCTACAGCATTGGGATCGCCTGTTTCTGCCGCCCTGCTGGAGATGCATGGCTTTCTCGGCTATGCCGGCTGGCAGTGGATGTTTGTGCTGGAAGCCTTGCCAGCGCTGATACTCGGCGTTGTGGTTCTGTTCTTTCTTACCGATCGTCCGGCCAAAGCCAAATGGCTGACTGACGAAGAGCGTGCATGGCTGGAAAACACCATGCAGGCCGAGGAGCTGGCCCGGGCGGCAAAACAGAACCACAGCAGCGCATGGAAAGGACTGGCGGATAAGCGGGTACTGGCTCTGGCGCTGGTCTATTTCGGTACTTCTGCCGGCTTGTACACACTTGGCATCTGGTCCCCGCAAATCATCCGCAGCTTCGGTGCTACCTCACTGGAGATTGGCTTCCTCAACGCCTTCCCGGCGGTCATCGGCGTCATCGCCATGATCCTGTGGGCGCGGCATTCTGACCGCACCAGAGAGCGCAGCTGGCATGTGATTGGTGCCTGCCTGCTGGCAGCAGCCGGTCTGATTTACGCCGGTAACGTCAGCACACTGTTTACCGTGATTGTTGCCTTAACCCTGGTCACCGCAGGCATCAGCGCCTCGAAACCGCCCCTTTGGAGTATGCCTACCGTGTTCCTCAGCGGCCCGGCTGCGGCCGCGGGTATTGCCACGATTAACTCCATCGGCAATCTGGGCGGCTTTGTCGGCCCGATGATGATTGGCGTGATCCGCGAGCAGACCGGTAGCTACACCTGGGGCCTGTACTTTGTCGCCGGACTGCTGGCTATTTCGGCCCTCATTGTCCTGATCCTTTCTGCCAGGGCGGGTAAACCGCAAACGGCAGAACTCACTCATCCTCATACTCATTAACCGGAGAATTTACTATGCGTAACTATAAAATTGCCGCCATACCTGCCGACGGTATTGGTCCTGAAGTCATCTCGGCAGGTGTTGAAGTGCTGCATGCACTGACACGCCACGATCCGCAGCTGAAGTTTGATGTGGAGACCTTTGACTGGGGGTCGGACTATTACAAAAAACATGGCGTGATGATGCCGGAAGAAGGGCTGAACACACTAAAAAAATTTGATGCCATTTACTTCGGCGCGGTGGGCGCACCGGATGTCCCTGACCACATCACACTCTGGGGTCTGCGCCTGCCAATTTGCCAGGGGTTTGACCAGTACGCCAACGTGCGTCCAACCAAAATCCTGCCGGGTGTCACCTCACCGCTGCGCAACCGCGGGCCCGGCGATCTTGACTGGGTGATTGTGCGCGAAAACTCCGAAGGTGAGTATTCCGGTAACGGCGGCCGTGCACACCGTGGCTTACCGGAAGAAGTCGGCACCGAGGTGGCCATCTTCACCCGCGTCGGGGTTACTCGCATTATGCGCTATGCCTTCAGACTGGCGCAGTCTCGTCCACGTAAACTGCTGACCGTGGTGACTAAATCCAACGCCCAGCGCCACGGAATGGTGATGTGGGATGAGATTGCCGCCGAGGTGGCGCAGGAATTCCCGGATGTGCAGTGGGACAAGATGCTGGTCGATGCGATGACGCACCGCATGACGCTGCATCCCCAGACCCTGGATACCATCGTTGCCACCAATTTGCATGCCGATATCCTTTCCGATCTGGCCGGCGCGCTGGCGGGCAGTCTGGGCGTAGCGCCGACCGCCAATATTGATCCGGAACGCCGCTTCCCTTCCATGTTCGAACCTATCCATGGTTCAGCTTTTGATATCACCGGCAAAGGCATTGCTAACCCGATAGCAACCTTCTGGACTGCGGTACAGATGCTTGAACATCTGGGAGAGCGTAACGCCGCGGCGATGATTATGGAAAGTATCGAATATGTTTGTGAGAAAGGCATTCTGACGCCAGATGTCGGTGGAACGGCCAGTACCGCGGACGTCACCCGCGCTGTAGTGGAATTTATTGAAGCCAGAGCAAATATCGCCGAGACCGTATAACCATGATAAATGAACAGCCTGCAGAGATCCTGCAGGATATTTTTCAGCATGCTGTCGACAGCGCCCGAGCCGGGCCTGCGATCCTGTCTAACCTGCCGGAAAAACCGCGTGGCCGCTGCGTGGTAATCGGTGCCGGTAAAGCCTCGGCGGCAATGGCAGCGGCTGTGGATGCAGCCTGGCCGGATGTGGATGTGTCTGGCGTGGTGGTGACGCGTTACGGTTACGCGGTGCCTGCTGGTCGCATCCGGATTATCGAGGCTGCTCATCCGGTATCGGATTCGATGAGCGAAGTTGCCGCAATGCTGATTGTGGAAGCGCTGCGCGGATTGACCTCTGATGACCTGGTGCTGGCGCTCATTTCCGGTGGCGGTTCGGCGTTGATGGCGCTGCCCGCACCAGGATTAATATTGAAAGATAAGCAGGCCATTACCCGCGCGCTACTGCACAGCGGTGCCAATATCAAAGAGATGAATCTGGTACGTCGTCATCTCTCCGCGGTGAAAGGCGGCAAGCTGGCAAGAATGGCGCAACCGGCCCGTATTGTGTCACTGATTATCAGCGATGTGCCGGGGGATAACCCGGCAGATGTGGCATCAGGTCCTACTGTCGCCGATGACAGCACGCCGCTTGATGCGCTTCGGGTACTTCAGCGCTACGGTATTCAGACCCCGGAACCTGTTCATAAACTGCTAAGCCAGCCGGCAGGCCCGGTTGAAAGCGCAGTGAACAGCGAAGTAAAACTCATTGCCACGCCGCAGCTGGCTTTGCAGGCTGCCGCGCTGGCTGCGTGCAGACACGGACTGACGCCGCTTATTCTCGGCGATGCGTTAGAAGGCGAAAGTCGTGAAGTGGCCATTGTTATGGCCGGGATTGCTAAATCCGTGAAGCAATATGGTCATCCGGTTTCCGGTCCGGCAGTGCTATTGTCGGGGGGCGAAACCACCGTGACGGTAAGTCAGGGTCAGCACGGGAAAGGGGGGCGTAATACTGAATTTGCGCTCAGTCTGGCCTGTGCGTTGCAGGGAGAAAGCGGTATATGGGCAATCGCTGGCGACAGTGATGGTATCGACGGAACGGAAGATGCAGCAGGTGCGCTGGTATTCCCGGACACGCTAACACGCGGCAAAATGGGTGGTCTAAATGCGGCTAGTTATCTTGATGCACACGATAGCTATAGCTATTTTCATGCGCTCGATGACCTGGTAATGACCGGCCCAACGTTAACCAACGTCAATGATATTCGGGTAATATTGATTGCCTGACCTATCGCTCTCCTGTACCAGGGAGAGCGATATTTTTACTTTCAACATGGTGCAAATCTTCGGTATCCGCCCGCCATCAATTTCCACGTTAAAGCGCATCGCCTGGCGTCAAGGTGTCGATCATCGTTCAGTCTGATGTGCAGGCGTGCAAGATGACGTGGAAGGGGAGCTAACGCGAGGAAATCGCCGCCCGGCGCAAGGCCAGGCGGCTGACGGTCAGGCGGTTTTGGTCGCCGCCTTCAGGCTCTGGACGAAGGCTTTCAGCTCGTCGAGCATGGCCTGCGGCTCATCAAGATGGCGTTCGATGATTTTGACGATGGCGGAACCGGAGATCGCCCCGGCGGCGCCGGCGTCAATGGCGGCGCTCACCTGCTCCGGCGCGGAGATGCCAAAGCCCTGCAGCGGCGGCGCGGCGTGATATTCCGCCAGCTTCTCCACCAGATGGTGCAGCGGCAGCGCAGCGCGATTTTCCGCACCCGTCACCCCGGCGCGCGACAGCAGATAGGTGTAGCCGCGGCCATATGAGGCAATCTGGCGCAGTAAATCGTCATCCGCATTGGGCGGGCAGATGAAAATCGGCGCGATGTTATGGCGCATCGCCGCCTGGCGGAACGGGGCGGACTCTTCCACCGGCACGTCGGCGACCAGCACCGAGTCGACGCCGACGCGGGCGCACTGGGCATAGAACTCATCGATACCCGGGCTGAAGACGAGGTTGGCGTACATCAGCAGGCCGATTGGGATCGTCGGATGCTTCTGGCGGATCGCCGCCAGCATCTCAAAGCACTGCGCCGGGGTCACCCCCGCGGCGAAGGCGCGCAGGGCCGCGCCCTGGATGGTCGGGCCGTCCGCCAGCGGGTCGGAGAAGGGGATCCCCAGCTCAAGGGCATCGGCGCCGCCTTCGATCAGCGCATCGATAATTTTCAGCGACTGCTCCGGTCCCGGATCGCCAAGGGTCACAAAGGGGACGAAGGCGCCTTCCTGGCGGTTTTTTAGTTGGGCAAACAGCGTCTCATAGCGTTCCATCAGATTTCCCCTCGCGCTTTCAGGATGTCGTGTACGGTGAAAATGTCTTTATCGCCGCGGCCGGAGAGGTTAACCACCAGCAGCTGCTCTTTTTCCGGGTTTTCGCGCATCATCTTCAGCGCGTGGGCCAGGGCGTGCGAGGACTCCAGCGCCGGGATGATCCCTTCGTGGCGGGAGAGCGCTTTGAACGCGTCCAGCGCTTCGTCGTCGGTGATCGACACATAGTCGGCGCGCCCGGTGCTGTTCAGAAACGCGTGCTGCGGCCCAACGGACGGGAAGTCCAGCCCGGCGGAAATGGAGTAAGATTCCTCGATCTGGCCGTCGGCGGTTTGCATCATCGGCGACTTCATGCCGAAGTAGATCCCAACGCGACCATGCTTCAGCGGCGCGCCGTGCTCCCCGCTTTCGATACCGTGCCCGGCAGGCTCTACGCCGATCAGGCCGACGTGGGTTTCCTCGATAAAATCAGCGAACATGCCGATGGCGTTTGACCCGCCGCCGACGCAGGCGATCACCGCGTCCGGCAGGCGTCCCTCTTTTTCGAGGATCTGCGCTTTGGTCTCTTCGCCAATCATGCGCTGGAATTCACGCACGATGGTTGGGAACGGGTGCGGACCGGCGGCGGTGCCCAGCATATAGTGCGCCTTCTCGTAGCTGCCGGACCAGTCGCGCAGCGCCTCGTTACAGGCATCTTTCAGCGTGGCGGAACCGCTGTGCACCGGGATCACTTCGGCGCCCATCAGGCGCATACGGAAGACGTTCGGCGACTGGCGCTCGACGTCCTTAGCGCCCATGTAGATACGGCATTTCAGGCCGAGCAGGGCGCTGGCCAGCGCTGAGGCGACGCCGTGCTGGCCGGCGCCGGTCTCGGCGATAATTTCGGTTTTGCCCATCCGTTTGGCCAGCAGAGCCTGGCCCAGTACCTGGTTGGTTTTGTGCGCGCCGCCGTGCAGCAGATCTTCGCGTTTCAGGTACAGGGTGGTGCGGGTCCCTTCGGTCAGGTTCCGGCATTTGGTCAGGGCCGTCGGACGACCGGCGTAGTTTTTCAGCAGGTCGGTGAATTCCGCCTGAAAGGCCGGGTCCTTCTGCGCGCTGACAAAGGCTTCTTCCAGCTGGCGCAGGGCGGGCATCAGGATCTGCGGCACATACATGCCGCCGAATTCGCCGAAGTAGGGGTTCAGTAAAGTGCTCATTATTGCTCCTTAATATGCGCGCAGCGTCTGGAAAACGGAGGCCAGCTTGCTGGCGTCTTTAATCCCGGGTTGCGACTCTACGCCTGAATTGAAATCGAGTCCGGCACAGCCGCTTTTGGCCGCTTCCACACAGTTATCGGCGCCGAGGCCGCCGGCCAACATAACGTTGCGCAGATCCTGGCCCTGCAGCAGGCTCCAGTCAAAACGCTGGCCGCTGCCGCCCTGGCCGTTGTCGAGCAGATACTTATCGACATGGCGGAGTGTACGGGCCGGCAAGGTTTCGCCAACGCTCAACGCCTTCCAGATGCGGACGTTATCCGCGAGGGCGTCGCGCAGCGCGTCGATATAGGCCTGGTCTTCATCACCGTGCAGCTGCACGGCGGCCAGCCCCAGGGCCTGGGCGCGGGCGACCACCTCGTCCAGCGGCGCATTGCGGAAGACGCCGACGTACTGCAGCGGCGCGGCGGCGATCACCGCTTTGGCCTGGGCATCATTTACCGCCCGCGGCGAGGTCGGGACGAAGATCAGGCCGCCGTAAATGGCGCCGGACTCCCAGGCCACCTGGGCATCCTGTGGGCGCGTCAGGCCGCACACTTTGTTCTCGCCGAGCAGCACGCGTTTGACCGCCGCTTCCAGATCCGCCTGCTCCATCAGGGCGGAGCCGATCAGGAAGCCGTTGGCGAAGTGGCTCAGCTCACGCACTTCGGCATAGGTATGGATGCCGGATTCGCTGATCACCGTGACATCCGGGCCGAGACGCGCCGCCAACTGACGGGTGCGGTTAAGGTCAATCGACATATCGCGCAGGTCGCGGTTGTTAATGCCCACCACCTTCGCCTTCAGAGCGATGGCGCGCTCCAGCTCCTCTTCGTTGCTGACTTCGGTCAGCACGCCCATATTCAGGCTGTGAGCCACCGCGGAGAGCTGACGATATTGTTCATCGTCGAGCACCGAGAGCATCAGCAGGCAGGCGTCGGCCTGATAGTAGCGCGCCAGGTAGATCTGGTAAGGGTCGATGGTGAAGTCCTTACACAGGATCGGCTGCGGCGCGACCTTGCTGACGATCGGCAGAAAATCGAAGCTGCCCTGGAAATATTTCTCATCACACAGCACCGAGATCGCCGAGGCGTAGTGTTTGTAGATGCTGGCGATCGCCGCCGGATCGAAATCTTCGCGAATCAACCCCTTCGACGGCGAGGCCTTTTTGCACTCGAGAATAAACGCGGTGCGGGTGCCGGCCAGCGCGTCATAGAAATTGCGCTGCGTCGGGACGACCTCATTCTGAAAACTGGCTAACGGTTGTTGTTGTTTGCGGGCTTCCACCCAAATCGCTTTGTCGGCAACGATTTTTGCTAAAACGGTCTGCATTCTTTACCCTCTTGCCGCTAAGGCGGTCACTCTGTCATAGGCCGCGCCGCTGTGCAGCACATCCAGTACCTGCTGAGCGTTAGCTTTCAGATCTTCATGCCCGTGTAAACGCATCAACATGGCGACGTTGGCGGCGACGGCGGCTTCGTGAGCGGCTTCACCTTTACCTTGTAGCAAGCGCGTCAGAATGTCACGGTTTTCTTCCGGCGTACCGCCCGCCAGCTGCGCCTGATGGTAAGGCGTCAGGCCGAAGTCGTCGGCGGTCAACTGATAGCTTTTGATTTCTCCGGCATGCAGCTCGGCGACCACCGTGGGCGCATGCAGCGAGACTTCATCCATCCCGCCGCTGTGCACCACGGCCGCGCGCTGATAACCGAGTACGCGCAGGGTTTCCGCAATCGGCAACACCAGCTCCGGGCTGTAGACGCCAATCAGCGCCAGCGGCGGATGCGCCGGGTTGATCAGCGGTCCCAGCACATTAAACAGGGTACGGGTCTTCAACTGCTGACGGACCGGCATCGCGTGGCGGAAACCGGTGTGATACTTGGGCGCGAACAGGAAGCAGACGCCCAGCTCATCGAGCGCCGCGCGGGATTTATCGGCGTTCATATCGAGATTAATGCCGAAGGCCGCCAGCAGGTCGGAAGAGCCTGATTTACTGGAGACGCTGCGGTTGCCGTGCTTCGCCACTTTCAATCCACAGGCGGCGGCGACAAACGCGCTGGCGGTGGAGATATTAATGCTGTTGCTGCCGTCGCCACCGGTGCCGACGATGTCGGCAAACAGGTAGTCCGGACGCGGGAACGGCGCGGCGTTTTCCAGTAGCGCGGTGGCGGCGCCGGCAATTTCCTGCGGCTGCTCGCCGCGCACTTTCATGCTGACCAGCGCGGCGGCCAGCTGTTCAGGCTTCACTTCGCCGCGCACCACGGCGGAGAACAGCTGGTGGCTCTCCTGCTGACTCAGGGTTTCCGCCTGGTACAGTTTCTCCAGGATCGGCTGGAGGGTATTGGTATGCTCCAGCTTCTGCAGCGCCCAGGCCAGAGTCTGCTCCAGCAGTCGCGCGCCCTGGGTGGTGAGGATGGATTCCGGGTGGAACTGGAAGCCGCACACCCGGTCCGCATCGTGACGCACCGCCATCACCATACCGTTGAAATTGGCGTTAATCGTCAGCCCGGCGGGAATATTGCTGCCGACCAGCGAGTGGTAGCGCGCCACCGGCAGCGGATTAGCCAGACCGGCAAACATCGCCTGGCCGTCGTGCTCAATGCTGGAGGCTTTGCCATGGAGGATCTCGCCCGCCTGGCCGACATAGCCGCCGTAGGCTTCGACAATGGCCTGGTGGCCGAGGCAGATGCCGATGATCGGCAGCTTGCCCCGCATGCGGGTCAGCAATTCCGGCATGCAGCCGGCTTCGCTTGGCGTACCCGGGCCAGGGGAGAGCATCAGCACCGGGTTGTCCATGGTGCCCAGACGCTCAATCAGCGCCTGCGCCGGAACGGAGTTACGGTAAATCACCACGTTATGGCCGTTTGCGCGCAGCTGGTCTGCCAGGTTATAGGTGAAAGAATCGATATTATCGAGCAGCAGAATGTCAGCCATCAGAAAATCTCCTTCGCGTGATGGGCCTGGGCAATGGCGCGCAGCACCGCGCGGGCTTTATTTCGGGTCTCATCCGCTTCCGACTGGGGAACCGAGTCGAGCACAATGCCGGCTCCGGCCTGGACGGTAGCGATACCCTCCTGCACGTAGGCGGAACGGATGACGATGCAGGTGTCGAGGTCGCCGTGGGCGGTGAAATAGCCCACCGCGCCGCCGTAGCTGCCGCGTCGTTTACCTTCGGCGGCGGCAATCAGCTGCATGGCGCGAACCTTCGGCGCGCCGCTGAGAGTGCCCATGTTCATGCAGGCGCGGTAGGCGTGCAGCACATCAAGATCCTGACGCAGTTCACCCACCACCCGGGAGACCAGATGCATGACAAAGGAGTAACGGTCAACCTTGGTTAAATCGGCGACATAGCGGCTGCCCGGGGTGCAGATGCGGGCCAGATCGTTGCGCGCCAGGTCCACCAGCATCAGGTGCTCGGAAAGCTCTTTGTGATCGGTGCGCATTTCCAGCTCGATACGGCTGTCGAGATCGCGATCCAGCGAACCGTCGGCGCGGCGGCCGCGCGGCCGGGTGCCGGCGATGGGGTAGATCTCAATCTGACGGCTGACGGCATCGTACTTCAGCGAGCTCTCCGGCGAGGCGCCGA
Source organism: Klebsiella sp. TF21-TM (assembly GCF_019753495.1). Lineage (NCBI taxonomy): Bacteria > Pseudomonadati > Pseudomonadota > Gammaproteobacteria > Enterobacterales > Enterobacteriaceae > Klebsiella > Klebsiella sp. TF21-TM. Next base: position 144,993 of record NZ_JAIJYL010000006.1, read on the forward strand.
ACAGGGTGAAATCGTTGTCCTGCATAAAGAACATATACGGGCTGGGGTTACTCTTCTTCAGCACATCATAGGCGGCCAGCGGCGACGGGCAGGGCAGCGAGAAGCGGCGGGAAGGGACCACCTGGAAGATTTCCCCGGCGCGGATCGCGCGCTGCATTTTGCGCACCACCGCGCCGTACTCTTCATCGCTCTGGTCAACGTCGCAGCGCATTTCGGCCACGGTGGTGACCGGCAGCGGCAGCGGCGGCTCGTTCAGCTGCTGGCGCAGCTGGCTCAGGCGCTGCTCCAGGCGCTGTTTTTCACTCTCCAGCGGCGTGAACAGGCTCGCCTGAATGCGGGTATGCTTGGTCTGATGGTCGATGACCAGCAGGGTCTCCGCCAGATAGAAACAGTAGTCCGGGCAGGCGGTGTCGCTCTGCAGCGGCGGCAGATCTTCAAAGCCGGCCACCAGGTCATAGGCGAATAGGCCGCCGAAGAACATCGCTTCACGCTCGTTGGCCGGGACGGTCACCAGCTCCTGCAGGAGACGGAAGGCGTCAAACACTGACAGCGAGCAGAGGCGGGCGTCTTCATCGAGCAGGGAGCTGACCGCCGGGAAGGTCAGGATGCGGCCATTGGGCTGGCGCTGATTGGCGATCCCGGAGGGCAGCGCGCCGTCCAGCAGCTCCAGCAGCGCGGCGCCGTTGGCGGAGAGGGCCTGAATGGTGACAGTGTCACCGAGGGCAGTGATGCGCAGCGCGCTGTCGACCAGCAGCAGGCTTTTTAAGTCATCTTTGCTGTCGATGTCAGCCGATTCCAGCAGCAGGGTGGCCGGACGGGCGCCGCACAGTTGGTGGAATAACGCCGTCGGGTTCTCCCGGTAGATGGCGTCGCTGGTGAGAAGCTCGAGTGCCGGTTTGGATGTTTGCATTATTGTTCTCGCCTGTTCGTATTATTTTTGTCCAATAAAAAGCCCGCTCATTGGCGGGCCGGGTATCTGTATGCTGAATGCAAAACGCGATCACGCCGCCCGTTATCAGGAGGTGCGCCACCAGCTGTGCAGAGTGATAAAGTGCATTTTCATCGTGATACCCCTTCATGTGAACTTGCGTACTAGTTAACTAGTTCGATGGAATAAAGTCAACCCTTGTTTGCAGATTTTCTCTGCCTGTCGGTATGATAATGCGCTTATTTACGTTGATGTCCAGCAGGAGTCCTTTTGAGCGATAGCCAATACGCAGTGATTTACGATCTGCACAGCCATACCACCGCCTCTGACGGGCGGCTGACTCCGCAGGAACTGGTCCATCGCGCCCATGAGATGCGCGTTGGCACGCTGGCGATCACCGACCATGACAGCGTGGCGGCTATCCCGGCGGCCCGGGAAGAGATTGCCCGCGCCGGATTACCCTTGACCCTGGTGAACGGCGTCGAGATTTCCACCCTCTGGGAGAATCACGAGATTCATATTGTGGGTCTCAATATTGATATTGCGCACCCGGCGATGACCGCCCTGCTGGAGGAGCAGAAAGCGCGGCGCCAGCAGCGCGGCCAGATGATTGCCGAGCGTCTGGAGAAGGCGCGCATCCCCGGCGCCTGGGAAGGGGCGCTGCGGCTGGCGGACGGTGGCGCCGTCACCCGCGGCCATTTTGCCCGTTTTCTGGTGGAGGCCGGCCACGCGAAGAACATGGCGGAGGTCTTCAAAAAATACCTTGCCCGTGGGAAAACCGGTTACGTGCCGCCGCAGTGGTGTACAATAAAACAAGCAATTGATGTCATTCATCATTCTGGCGGCAAGGCGGTGATAGCCCACCCCGGACGTTACGATCTTTCCGCCAAGTGGCTGAAGCGGCTGTTGGCCCACTTTAGCGAGCAGGGCGGTGATGCCATGGAAGTGGCCCAGTGCCAGCAGGCGCCCCACGAACGCGCTCAACTGGCCGCCCTGGCCGTGCAGTTTGGTCTTCTGGCGTCGCAGGGATCCGATTTCCATCAGCCCTGCGCGTGGATCGAGCTTGGCCGTAAGCTCTGGCTCCCTGCCGGCGTCGAAGGCGTCTGGCACAGCTGGGAAGCGGCCGCCGAATAAAAATTGAGAGGGAAGTATGAGCCAGTTTTTTTATATCCATCCGGATAACCCGCAGGCGCGGTTGATTAACCAGGCGGTGGAGATTGTGCGTAAGGGCGGGGTGATCGTTTATCCTACCGACTCCGGCTACGCGCTGGGCTGCAAAATTGAAGACAAGGGCGCGATGGAGCGGATCTGCCGCATCCGTCAGCTGCCGGACGGCCACAACTTCACCCTGATGTGCCGCGACCTGTCCGAACTGTCAACCTACGCCTTTGTGGACAACGTGGCGTTTCGCCTGATGAAAAACAATACGCCGGGCAACTACACTTTTATCCTCAAAGGAACGAAAGAGGTGCCGCGCCGGCTGCTGCAGGAGAAGCGTAAAACCATTGGTATGCGCGTCCCGTCCAATCCCATCGCTCAGGCGTTGCTTGAGACCTTAGGCGAACCGATGCTCTCCACCTCGCTGATGCTGCCCGGCAGCGACTTTACCGAATCCGACCCGGAAGAGATCAAAGATCGTCTGGAGAAAGTCGTGGACCTCATTATCCACGGCGGCTTCCTTGGACAGCAGCCGACCACGGTTATCGATCTCACTGAAGACGCTCCGGTGGTGCTGCGCGAAGGCGTCGGCGACGTGAGGCCGTTTCTGTAATCTGACGAAAAGTGGGCTGAAGCAACGCTCGAAGGTCAGGAGCCTGTCTGGCTCCTGAAAGTCTCATGGGAGAACCTGGTTATGCTTCATGAGCTGATATCGTTAATCAATGTTGTTATTTGGCCCGCTATTGTTCTGTTTTTTCTATGTCGATTTGGAACTGCAATCAACCGGTTTCTTGAAAACCTCAGCCGCCTTTCCATTAAAGGTCCCGGCTTTGAAGTCGAGACCTTCAATAAAGGGGCTGAGTCTAGTGCCAATCTTGCCGCTGCATTGGCCAGCAAAGGTACCATTGCTAAAGGCGAGGGTAATGTAGAGCAAAGCGTTCTGGATGACGTCAACGTAGTGACTCAGGCTGTAACGCCGAGAGTATTGCGAAGAGCGGGTGATGCCGTCATCTTATGGGTTGATGACAGACCCAATGGTAATCGCTTTGAACGTCAGTCCATGGAAGCTCTGGGCATAAGGTTTGTTAATGTAGTATCTACCGACGAGGCTCTCGAAAGACTAAAAAATCAGTCGTTTGATGTGATTATTTCCGATATGAAGAGGCCTGGGGATGATCGTGCGGGATATACTCTCCTGGATGAGCTAAGAAGAAAGGGCAAAGACATTCCATACATTATCTATGCGAGCTCCAATGCTGCTCAGCATAAGGAACAAGCAAAACAGCATGGCGCTTTAGACGCGACCAATAATCCGCCGGAATTATTTCGCCTGGTCATGGGGGCGTTAAAAAAATAATTATCCATCAAATCCAGAGGATGGCTTCTGCATTCCACCCCTTGCTAAATCCACGCTGGAGGCGGGTTATCTGTAAATTTCCTTTCCCGGATTGATAATCAATGACCCACCAGGTCTTTATAGGTTCAGGCTGCTCGCAAATCTAAGCGTCCGCGCAAAATCTGTTCCATACTCAAGGCGCGGTGTGGCGAACAGAAGCTTTCCCGACGAAGTTAGTGTAGTATGTTCGGCCACGATTACGGGCTCGCGGTGAATGTTTTGCGCATGCCAGCGAGACTTTACGTAAAAAGTATATACGTAACAATGAGTTGTTGATAAAGGCCTCATTGTTTCATAAAGCATACCAGACGCCTGGGAAGGCGACACCTTAAGGAAGCTCAATGAGCGAGAAACTGCAAAAAGTGCTGGCCCGCGCCGGCCACGGCTCCCGCCGTGAAATTGAAGCGAAAATCGAAGCTGGCCGCGTCAGCGTCGATGGCAAAATCGCCACCCTCGGCGACCGTGTGGAAATCGTCCCCGGTTTAAAAATTCGTATCGATGGCCATCTGATCTCGGTGAAAGAGTCCGCTGAGCAGATCTGCCGCGTGCTGGCTTACTACAAGCCGGAAGGCGAACTGTGCACCCGTAACGATCCGGAAGGGCGCCCGACGGTGTTCGATCGTCTGCCTAAACTGCGCGGCGCGCGCTGGATTGCCGTTGGTCGTCTGGACGTCAACACCTGCGGCCTGCTGCTGTTCACCACCGACGGCGAACTGGCAAACCGTCTGATGCACCCGAGCCGTGAAGTCGAGCGTGAGTACGCCGTTCGCGTTTTCGGCCAGGTGGATGAAGATAAGCTGCGTCAGCTGTCTCGCGGCGTGCAGCTAGAGGATGGTCCGGCGGCGTTTAAAACCATTAAATTCACCGGCGGTGAAGGGATTAACCAGTGGTATAACGTCACCCTGACCGAAGGGCGTAACCGCGAAGTGCGTCGCCTGTGGGAAGCGGTCGGCGTGCAGGTCAGCCGCCTGATCCGCGTGCGCTATGGCGATATTTTGCTGCCGAAAGGCCTGCCGCGCGGCGGCTATACCGAGCTGGACCTGGCGCAGACCAACTACCTGCGCGAGCTGGTGGAACTCACTCCGGAAACCAGCTCTAAGGTCGCCGTTGAAAAAGATCGTCGCCGGTTGAAAGCCAATCAGATCCGCCGGGCGGTGAAGCGCCACAGCCAGAGCAGCGCTAACCCGCGCCAGGGTAATAACAGCAACCGCCGTTCCAGTACCCGCAATAAGACCAACGGTTAATGTTGCGCGTTCCGGTGGTTTTGCGCCGGAACGCGGACTTCCTTTCGCCGTATCCGGCCCTCAGTAGTCAATCCCCATCTGTGCTTTAATGCCGGCATCAAAAGCATGTTTCACCGGGCGCAGCTCGCTGACGGTATCCGCAAGTTCAATAATATCGCGATGACAGCCGCGGCCGGTGATGATCACCGACTGGTGGGCAGGACGCTCACGTAGGGCGCTCAGCACCGCCTCCAGCGGCAGGTAATCGTAGGCCACCATGTAGGTCAGTTCGTCCAGCAGCACCAGATCGAGCTGGTCGTCGGCAAGCATACGGCGGGCATGCTCCCAGACCGCCAGACAGGCGGCGGTGTCGCTGTCGCGGTCCTGGGTGTTCCAGGTAAAGCCTGTCGCCATTGCCTGGAATTCGACGCCGTGTGGCTCCAGCAGATTACGCTCGCCGTTAGGCCAGGTCCCCTTAATAAACTGGATCACGCCGACTTTTTTGCCGTGGCCGACGGCGCGGGTCGCGGTGCCAAAGGCGGCGGTGGTTTTGCCTTTGCCGTTGCCGGTAAAGACCATCACAATGCCGCGTTCGTCCTGGGCCGCCGCCACCCGGGCGTCAACTTTATCTTTCAGCCGCTGCTGGCGTTCGCGGTAGCGTTCATCACTCATTGGGCAATTCCTGGTTTACGCCCCGGTTGGGCGTCGAAGGTCATTCCCGTCTTGCGACGACTGTCGTCGCCCATCAGCCACAGATAGACGGGCATAATGTCAGCGGGGGTTTTCAGTTTCAGCGGATCTTCCGTCGGAAACGCGCTGGCGCGCATGCCGGTGCGGGTACCGCCAGGGTTGATGCAGTTCACGCGCAGGTGGCGGCTTTGGTACTCGTCGGCCAGCACCTGCATCATCCCTTCGGTGGCGAATTTGGAGACGGCATAGGCGCCCCAGTTGGCGCGACCCTGACGACCGACGCTGGATGAGGTAAAGACCAGCGAACCTGATTCGGAACGGAGTAATAAAGGAAGAAGCGCCTGGGTCAGCATAAAGGTGCCATTGACGTTCACCTGCATCACCTGCTGCCAGACCTCCGGTTTCTGCTCATCCATCGGGCAGATATCGCCGAGCAGGCCAGCATTGTGCAGCACGCCGTCAAGGCGGGGATAGTGCATGCTGATCTGCTGCGCCAGCTGCTGACACGCCTGCGGCGTGCAGGTTAGCAGGTCGAGAGTAAACCAGCGGGGGGAAATACCGCCCTCGCGTTCAATCTCCTGGGCGACGGCGCGCAGTTTTTCGTCGTTGCGGCCAAGCAGAATCACGCTGGCGCTGTAGCGGGCGTAGGTCAGGGCCGCTTCACGGCCAATTCCGTCGCTGGCCCCGGTGACCAGAATGATGCGATCTTTCAGCAAGTGGCGTTGCGGTTGATAATGCACGGCGACTCCTTTGGCGATCGGCTCTCGATCGCGCTTCATCTTTGGTATCTCACTTTTGCGCTGTTATGCCTGAAAGCGCCCGCCATTGCAATCGGCGAAGCGGAAAGTATTCACAAAATTAATATCTTGCAACGATTTCAGCCTCGCTGAAAAAAAACGGAATCCGCTGCGCAGAGGACACAAAGCACAAAGACTTCTCGCCAGGGGCTGATGTACACTGTGCAGCAACGTCAGTGCTTTACACAAGGTGAAAACGTGGAATTACTTGCTCAATATGGCTTGTTTTTAGCCAAGATCGCGACCGTTGTCGTCGCTATCGCGGTGATTGCCGCTATTATCGTCAACCTGGCCCAGCGCAAGAAGCAGCGCGGCGAGCTGCGGGTGACGAATCTTAGCGAGCATTATAAAGAGATGAAGGAGTCGCTGGCGGTGGCCCTGCTGGATGGCCCGCAGCAGAAGCAGTGGCATAAGTCGCAGAAGAAAAAACAAAAGCAAGAGGCGAAGGCGGCGAAAGCGCGGGCGAAGCTGGGTAACGTGGAGCCGGAAGGCAAGCCGCGCGCCTGGGTGCTGGATTTCAAAGGCAGCATGGATGCCCATGAGGTCACCAGCCTGCGCGAAGAGATCACCGCGGTGCTGGCCGCGGCGAAAGCGCGCGATCAGGTGGTGATTCGTCTGGAAAGCCCCGGCGGGGTGGTGCACGGCTACGGGCTGGCTGCCTCTCAGCTGCAGCGCTTGCGTGACAAACAGATCCCGCTGACGGTGGCGGTCGATAAAGTGGCGGCCAGCGGCGGCTATATGATGGCCTGCGTGGCGAACAAAATTGTCTCGGCGCCGTTTGCGATCCTCGGCTCTATTGGCGTGGTGGCGCAGATCCCAAACCTGCACCGTTTCCTGAAGAACAAAGATATTGATATCGAACTGCACACCGCCGGACAGTACAAACGAACGCTCACTATGCTGGGTGAAAACACTGAAGAAGGACGGCGCAAGTTCCGCGAGGATCTCAATGAGACGCACCATTTGTTCAAGGATTTCGTCCATCGGATGCGCCCGGGCCTTGATATTGAGCAGGTGGCCACTGGCGAGCACTGGTACGGGGTACAGGCGCTGGAAAAAGGGCTGGTGGATGCGGTTGAAACCAGCGATGAGCTGCTGCTGGGATTAATGGAAAGTCACGACGTGATCGGGGTGCGTTATCAACAGCGTAAGAAAATGCTCGATCGCTTCACCGGTAGCGCGGCGGAGAGTGCCGATCGACTGCTGCTGCGCTGGTGGCAGCGCGGACAGAAGCCGCTGATGTAGATGATAAAACGCGAGGCTCTGCCTCGCGTTCTCGTTTAGAGCGGTCTTAATCTACGCCGGTCTTAATCGACAAGGTGATATTTGTCCGACAGCTCATGGGCGAGGTACTTAAACATATTAAATACCGCTGTACTCTTTGGCGTCGGCAGACCCTGCTCATCAAGATAAAACTCACCGCTAAACACCAGGACATTGTTGCGCTGAACGACGTCGGTGGCTTCGATACCGGCTAACGTATCCTCATGTTCGCGAATAAGTTTGTTGGCTTTTTCGAGCAGCGTCTGGCGATCGATTGGTTGGGTTGTACCTTGCATAACGGACTCCTCTTTTTCTCCGGGCGTAGTTTACGCCGCGCGGGGGCGCGGGGCAAATTTTCCATGGACAAAACAGGGGTAATCGTAACCAGTGGAGAAACAGCCGTTTACTGGCGTGATTCGCTTTTGCATGCTAATAAAGTTGCGTAACGAATTTTATCAGGTACAGTGTGACGCTTTCGGCGATCTGGCAACAGATTTGCTTGACATTCGGCCAAAAATTCTTCGTGCTATGTCACCTGACGAAAAAAGGTCAGTAAACTCAAGCGCCTGGTTTTACGGAGTTGAAACAGGTGTTCTGGGTTGATATTCACCGACGGTGCCGCAACATATGAGGCAGTCGCCAGTGGAGGGTGTATGAATGTGCGATGTATTCCTGGATGAATCAAATTAGGTAAAGGTGAATATGGGTAAAGCTCTCGTTATCGTTGAGTCCCCGGCAAAAGCCAAAACGATCAATAAGTATCTGGGTAATGACTACGTGGTGAAATCCAGCGTCGGTCATATCCGCGATTTGCCGACCAGTGGATCAGCTTCCAAAAAGAGCACCGACTCTACCGCCACCAAAGGGGCTAAAAAGCCTAAAAAGGACGAACGTGGTGCTCTGGTTAACCGCATGGGCGTGGACCCATGGCATGACTGGAATGCGCATTATGAAGTACTTCCGGGTAAAGAAAAGGTAGTTTCAGAACTCAAACAGTTGGCGGAAAAAGCTGACCACATCTATCTCGCAACCGACCTTGACCGCGAAGGGGAAGCCATTGCCTGGCACCTGCGGGAAGTCATCGGCGGCGATGAGCAGCGTTACAGCCGCGTGGTGTTCAATGAGATCACCAAAAACGCCATTCGTCAGGCTTTCGAAAAGCCGGGCGAGCTGAATATCGATCGGGTTAACGCCCAGCAGGCGCGTCGCTTTATGGACCGCGTGGTGGGTTATATGGTTTCGCCGCTGCTGTGGAAAAAAATCGCCCGTGGTCTTTCTGCCGGGCGCGTGCAGTCCGTCGCGGTCCGCCTGGTGGTGGAGCGTGAGCGTGAAATCAAAGCGTTCGTCCCGGAAGAGTACTGGGAAGTTGATGCCAGTACCACCACGCCGGGCGGCGACGCGCTGCCGCTGCAGGTGACCCATAAGGATGATAAGCCATTCCGTCCGGTCAGCCGTGATGAGACGATGGCGGCGGTTTCGCTGCTGGAAAAAGCCAGCTACAGCGTACTGGAGCGGGAAGACAAGCCGACCAGCAGTAAGCCGGGCGCGCCGTTCATCACCTCCACCCTGCAGCAGGCGGCCAGCACCCGTCTCGGCTTCGGCGTGAAAAAGACCATGATGATGGCTCAACGTCTCTATGAGGCGGGGCATATCACCTATATGCGTACCGACTCCACCAACCTGAGTCAGGACGCGCTGAACATGGTTCGCGGTTATATCAGCGATAAGTTTGGTAAAAAATATTTGCCGGAAAGCGCGAATCAGTACGCCAGCAAAGAAAATTCACAAGAAGCGCACGAAGCGATTCGTCCGTCTGATGTGAACGTGCTGGCGGAAACGCTGAAAGATATGGAAGCGGATGCGCAGAAACTGTATCAGCTGATCTGGCGCCAGTTTGTCGCCTGTCAGATGACGCCGGCGCAGTACGACTCCACGACGCTGACCGTGGCGGCGGGCGATTTCAAACTGAAAGCGCGCGGTCGTACCTTACGCTTCGACGGCTGGACCAAAGTGATGCCGGCCCTGCGCAAGGGCGATGAAGACCGGACCCTGCCGCTGGTCAAACAGGGCGACCAGCTGAGCCTGGTCGAGCTGACGCCTGCGCAGCACTTTACCAAGCCGCCGGCGCGCTTCAGCGAAGCCTCGCTGGTTAAAGAGCTGGAAAAACGCGGCATCGGCCGTCCGTCGACCTATGCCTCGATTATCTCCACCATTCAGGATCGTGGTTACGTGCGAGTGGAAAACCGTCGTTTCTACGCGGAGAAAATGGGCGAGATCGTCACCGACCGACTGGAAGAGAACTTCCGCGATCTGATGAACTACGACTTCACCGCGCAGATGGAAGATCGTCTCGATCAGGTGGCTAACCACCAGGCCGAGTGGAAAGAGGTGCTGAACCACTTCTTCGGCGATTTTACCACCCAGCTGGAGACGGCGGAGAAAGATCCGGAAGAGGGCGGCATGCAGCCGAACCCGATGGTGCTTACCAGCATCGACTGCCCGACCTGCGGCCGTAAAATGGGTATCCGTACCGCCAGCACCGGCGTTTTCCTCGGCTGTTCGGGCTATGCCCTTTCGCCGAAAGAGCGCTGCAAAACCACCATTAACCTGGTGCCGGAAAACGAAGTCCTCAACGTGCTGGAAGGCGATGACGCCGAAACTAACGCGCTGCGCGCCAAACGCCGCTGCCAGAAGTGCGGTACGGCGATGGACAGCTACCTTATCGATCCCAAGCGTAAACTGCACGTCTGCGGTAACAACCCGACCTGCGATGGCTATGAGATTGAAGAGGGCGAGTTCCGCATCAAGGGCTATGACGGTCCGGTAGTGGAGTGCGAGAAGTGCGGCTCCGAGATGCACCTGAAGATGGGGCGTTTTGGGAAGTACATGGCTTGTACCAACGACGAGTGTAAGAATACGCGTAAGATCCTGCGCAATGGGGAAGTGGCGCCGCCGAAGGAAGATCCGGTGCCGCTGCCGGAGCTGCCGTGTGAGAAGTCTGACGCCTATTTCGTACTGCGTGACGGGGCCGCGGGCGTCTTCCTGGCGGCCAACACCTTCCCGAAATCACGGGAAACGCGCGCGCCGCTGGTGGAAGAGCTGTACCGCTTCCGCGATCGTCTGCCGGAAAAACTGCGTTATCTCGCCGATGCGCCGCAGCAGGATCCGGAAGGCAATAAGACACTGGTGCGCTTTAGCCGTAAAACGAAGCAACAGTACGTAGCGTCCGAAAAAGAGGGCAAAGCGACCGGCTGGTCTGCCTTCTTTATCGACGGTAAATGGACGGAAGCTAAAAAGTAACTGACCATTATCAGGCAGGAAAAGGGCGCTTTTCCTGCTCTGGCGGCCGGCAGGGGCCATGGATGCCTCTGCCGTGTCGTTTTCCTTTCTCTCCGCGCTTTTCACCCTCTTATAACCACCTATATTATTTTTCGTTACCGTCTATACAGTGTTGATATAAATGATATAGTGGTTATAGTTAATGCCTTTTTTATTATTAAAACGTCTTATACATCATCGCTTTCAGGATGCGTTGCGGCGCCACTATGGTCAACTGCCGGGAGGCCTGGCCTTCACCGGCGACAAGTTGCCTGAACGTAAAGTGTATTAAGCGGCTTCATTTTACGCGCAAACGGATATCAGCATGAAACTACAACAGCTTCGCTACATCGTTGAGGTGGTTAACCATAACCTGAATGTTTCATCCACCGCCGAAGGGCTTTATACCTCTCAGCCAGGCATCAGTAAGCAGGTGCGTATGCTGGAAGATGAGCTGGGCATCCAAATCTTTGCCCGCAGCGGCAAGCATTTGACTCAGGTGACGCCTGCCGGGCAGGAGATCATCCGTATTGCCCGCGAGGTGTTGTCGAAAGTCGATGCCATCAAATCTGTCGCCGGGGAGCATACCTGGCCGGACAAAGGGTCGCTATACGTGGCGACCACCCATACCCAGGCGCGCTATGCGTTGCCCGGGGTGATCAAGGGCTTTATTGAACGCTATCCGCGGGTGTCGCTCCATATGCATCAGGGTTCGCCAACCCAGATCGCCGAAGCCGTGTCGAAAGGCAACGCCGACTTCGCCATTGCTACCGAAGCGCTGCATCTGTATGACGACCTGGTGATGCTGCCATGCTATCACTGGAACCGGTCGATAGTGGTGACGCCGGAGCATCCTCTGGCCTCCAGGGGCTCGGTATCAATAGAAGAGCTGGCGCAGTACCCGCTGGTGACCTATACCTTTGGCTTCACCGGCCGCTCCGAACTGGACACCGCGTTTAACCGTGCGGGCCTGACGCCGCGCATTGTCTTTACCGCTACCGATGCCGACGTCATTAAAACCTATGTTCGCCTGGGGCTGGGGGTTGGGGTGATTGCCAGCATGGCGGTAGATCCGGTCTCCGATCCGGACCTGGTGAAGCTGGATGCCAACGGTATTTTCAGCCACAGCACCACTAAAATAGGTTTCCGCCGTAGCACCTTCTTACGAAGCTACATGTATGATTTTATTCAACGTTTTGCACCCCATCTGACCCGGGATGTCGTGGATACCGCAGTGGCGCTACGGTCGAATGAAGATATTGAAGCGATGTTTAAAGATATAAAACTTCCGGAAAAATAACCCCGTTAAAATTAATGGCATTCCGTGTAAGGAGTGCCATTAACTATCATGGCCCTTATTTAACAACTTAAACCTCGAACCAATCACAAAATTAAGAATTTCTGATAACACGTTTTTCATAATGCCCGCCGCGATCAAATAACCGGTCAAATATATTCCATCAGGCCTAAATTCACTGGATTAATCGTTTATCCATAATTAAGATTTATCTGTACCTGATGATTTGAGCAATTGGTGGTGACAATATGATAAGTAATATCGATTACATGAAACTGGCGATGTCATACGAAAATGACAAAACCGAAATCGATCCCGTTCTGCGTAGTCGCGTATGGGGCGTAGTGTTGGTAGGGCTGGCGATGTTCTGGAGCATCATCGCGCTCACCATCTGCAACATCTGGATTGTCAGCTAAAGCTGTAGGTCATCGTTGTAGATACATGTCATTTTTATGACAGTGAAAGGAAACTGTAATATAAAATCAGTGAACGGCAATACAGGGAGAATATATTTTGCCGCGGGATTCATCCAACCTGAAATCAATCACAAGAGCTAATCGGCCAGCAGGTAATGATTAGCTCTTTTTTTGTCCTCGTGTACTAATACAATATCGCTTAAAAGACCTCTCTGCACTATTTTGGTGCTATTTCTTCTGCGCGTAGATAATTCCCTTTTAACCCCTCTCCGTCACATCAGATTTAGCAATTTGGGTTGTTATCAAAGTGTTATGCCCAGCATGTGTTATCTTTAATGGAGACCCTGAGGAGAATCGGGGTATGCCATCCCTGAGATAAAGGAGGAGCTATGTCGTCAACCCTACGAGAAGCCAGTAAGGATACGCTGCAGGTTAACGCGAAAACCTGGCATTACTACAGTCTGCCGCTGGCGGAGAAGCAGCTGGGCGATCTCAGTCGACTGCCCAAGTCGCTGAAGGTGCTGATGGAGAACCTGTTGCGCTGGCAGGACGGTGACTCGGTGACTGAAGAAGATATTCGCGCCCTTGCCGGTTGGCTGCAGCAGGCCCATGCCGACAGGGAGATTGCTTATCGTCCGGCCCGCGTCCTGATGCAGGACTTTACCGGCGTACCGGCGGTGGTGGATCTGGCCGCCATGCGCGAGGCGGTGAAACGCCTGGGCGGCGATACCGCGAAGGTGAACCCGCTGTCGCCGGTCGACCTGGTGATCGACCACTCGGTGACGGTCGACCGCTTCGGCGATGACGAAGCCTTTGAAGACAACGTCCGCCTGGAAATGGAACGTAACCACGAACGCTACGCTTTTCTGCGCTGGGGGCAGCAGGCCTTCAGCCGCTTCAGCGTGGTGCCGCCGGGCACCGGGATTTGCCACCAGGTCAACCTGGAATATCTCGGACGGGCGGTGTGGAGCGAAGAGGTGAATGGGAAGTGGATGGCGTGGCCTGATACCCTGGTGGGCACCGACTCCCATACCACCATGATTAACGGGCTCGGCGTGCTGGGCTGGGGCGTGGGCGGGATTGAAGCGGAAGCCGCCATGCTTGGCCAGCCGGTGTCGATGCTGATCCCCGATGTGGTAGGCTTTAAGCTCAGCGGCAAATTGCGCGAAGGCATTACCGCTACTGACCTGGTCCTGACGGTCACCCAGATGCTGCGCCAGCACGGCGTTGTCGGAAAATTTGTTGAGTTCTACGGTGACGGTCTGGATACCTTGCCCCTGGCCGACCGCGCCACCATCGCCAATATGGCGCCAGAGTATGGCGCCACCTGCGGTTTCTTCCCGATCGATGACGTGACGCTCAGCTATATGCGCCTCAGCGGACGTAGCGAAGAACAGGTGGCGCTGGTGGAAGCCTATGCCAAAGCGCAGGGCATGTGGCGCCAGCCGGGCGATGAGCCGGTCTTTACCAGTACCCTGGCGCTGGATATGGGCAGCGTTGAAGCAAGCCTCGCCGGGCCGAAGCGGCCGCAGGATCGCGTGGCGCTCGGCGATGTGCCGAAAGCCTTTGCCGCCAGCGGCGAGCTGGAGGTTAACCACCTTCAGCGTCAGCGCCAGCCGGTGGCGTATACGCTGAACGGGCATCACTATTCGCTGCCGGATGGCGCTGTGGCCATTGCGGCGATCACGTCCTGTACCAACACCTCCAACCCCAGCGTGCTGATGGCCGCCGGCCTGCTGGCGAAAAAAGCCGTCGAACGCGGACTGCAGCCGCAGCCGTGGGTGAAAGCTTCTCTGGCCCCGGGCTCGAAAGTGGTGTCGGATTATCTGGCCCATGCCGGCCTGACGCCTTACCTCGACCAGCTCGGCTTCAATCTGGTGGGGTATGGCTGTACCACCTGTATCGGTAACTCCGGCCCGCTGCCGGAACCTATTGAAGAAGCAATCAAAAAAGGCGACCTCACCGTCGGGGCGGTGCTCTCCGGTAACCGTAACTTCGAAGGGCGTATCCACCCGCTGGTGAAAACCAACTGGCTGGCCTCGCCGCCGCTGGTGGTCGCTTACGCGCTGGCCGGGAACATGAACATCGATCTTACCCGCGAGCCGCTGGGGCAGGGCAGCGACGGCGAGCCTGTCTATCTGAGAGATATCTGGCCGAGCGGGGAGGAGATTGCCCGCGCGGTGGAACAGGTCTCCACGGAGATGTTCCGCAAAGAGTACGCGGAAGTGTTTTCCGGGACAGAGGAGTGGAAGGCGATCAAGGTGGAGGCGTCAGATACCTACGACTGGCAGGAAGATTCGACCTATATTCGCCTGTCGCCGTTCTTTGACGAGATGGGCATTGAGCCGCTGCCGGTGGAGGATATTCACGGCGCGCGGATCCTCGCCATGCTGGGCGATTCAGTGACCACCGACCACATTTCGCCGGCGGGAAGCATCAAAGCCGATAGTCCGGCAGGCCGCTATCTGCAGGAGCATGGGGTTGCCCGGCGCGACTTTAACTCCTACGGCTCCCGTCGCGGTAACCATGAGGTGATGATGCGCGGCACCTTCGCCAATATCCGCATCCGCAACGAAATGGTGCCGGGGGTGGAAGGGGGCATGACCCGCCATCTGCCGGACCGCGAACCGGTGGCGATCTACGATGCAGCGATGCTGTATAAAGCTGAGGGCATACCGCTGGCGGTGATTGCTGGTAAGGAGTATGGCTCAGGTTCTAGTCGCGACTGGGCGGCGAAGGGGCCGCGCCTGCTGGGGATCCGGGTGGTGATCGCCGAGTCCTTCGAACGTATCCACCGCTCCAACCTGATCGGGATGGGTATTCTGCCGCTGGAGTTCCCGCAGGGCGTCACCCGTAAAACGCTACAGTTGACCGGCGAAGAGCGGATTGATGTCAGTAACCTGCAGTCGCTGCAGCCCGGCGCCACGGTGCCAGTGACCCTCACCCGCGCTGACGGCTCGCAGGAGGTGATCGCCTGCCGGTGTCGTATCGACACGGCGACCGAACTCACCTACTACCGCAACGATGGCATTTTGCACTACGTTATCCGCAATATGCTGTAAAACGAAGGGCCAGCATCGCTGGCCCTCTCTTTACGCTGCCGCCGGTATTATTCCGCCGGCTTGCTGTTCAGCAGATGGCCCATCTTGGCGGCTTTGGTGTCCAGATAGTGGGCGTTTTTCGGGTTGCGCCCGACGATCAGCGGAACGCGCTCCACAATGTTAATCCCGGCTTCGCTGAGGATTTCCACTTTTTTCGGGTTGTTGGTTAACAACCGCACTTGCTCAACGTTGAGCAGCTTGAACATATCGGCGCACAGAGTGAAGTCGCGTTCATCGGCGGCGAAGCCAAGCTGATGGTTCGCTTCGACAGTGTCATAACCCTGATCCTGCAGCGCGTAGGCGCGGATCTTATTCAATAAACCAATGTTGCGACCTTCCTGACGATGATAGAGCAGGATCCCCCGGCCTTCTTCGGCGATATGCGACAGGGCCGCCTCCAGCTGAAAGCCGCAATCACAGCGCAGGCTAAACAGGGCATCGCCCGTCAGACATTCTGAATGGACGCGGGCGAGCACCGGCGACTGCCCTGAAATATCGCCGTATACCAGCGCGACATGATCCTGTCCGGTTGCCAGTTCTTCAAAACCCACCATCAGGAAATCGCCCCAGGGGGTTGGCAGTTTGGCTTCTGCCACACGTTTAAGCTGCATGTGATTCTCCAGATTCTGTCAGCACCTGAATGTGCTTTCTGTTTACCGCTATTTTGCCACAACGCCGGGACGTTCTCCTAATCACGAACGGTTAGCCGCGCGGAAAGCGCACAAACGATCTACTTTCCGCTATGATGTTCATCTACAAGGAGAAGGAGAGAAAATGCTGTTGATTGCCCGACGAACCGCTCTCGCGGCGGCGCTGCTGCTGGTCATGCCCCTCACGGTCTGGCTGTCTGGTTGGCTGTGGCAGCCAGGACTGCCGGTGGTATGGCTGAAAAGCCTCTGGTGGGTGACGGAAACGGTGACCCAGCCGTGGGGAATTATCACCCATGTTGTGCTGTGCGCCTGGTTTCTCTGGTGCCTGCGCTTTCGCCTGCGCGCGGCGCTGATCCTGTTCCTCATTCTTGCCGCCGCCATCCTGGTGGGACAGGGGACCAAATCCTGGGTCAAGGCGCGGGTTCAGGAGCCGAGACCGTTTGTCATCTGGCTGGAAAACGCAAGGCAGGTGCCGGTGACGCAATTCTACGCGTTAAAGCGCAAAGAACGCGCTAAACTGGTGCATGAGCAGCTGGCGCAGGCGCAGGACATCCCGCCGTTTTTACGCAAACACTGGCAGAAAGAGACCGGGTTTGCATTCCCGTCAGGCCATACGATGTTCGCCGCCAGCTGGGCGCTGCTCGCTGCCGGGCTGCTGTGGCCGCGTCGGCGCTGGGGCACGATCGCGGTACTGCTGGCGTGGGCGACGGCGGTGATGGGGAGTCGCCTGGCGCTCGGTATGCACTGGCCGCTGGATCTCATCGTCGCTACGCTGATCTCCTGGCTGCTGGTCACGGTGGCCTGCTGGCTGACGCAGCGTCTTTGCGGGCCGCTTTCGCCGCCGGGGGAAGAGGCGCAGGATATTAAAAAACGGATGCCTGAAGCGGAATAATGTTGATTTTAGCGGCATCCGACCGCATATCCTGTCGAGTTGCCGTGCTTTTTCGTTCCACCGCTGCGGCGAAAATGATACTTTATAGGGCTGAAAGCGGGCTTTTTACGCGCAACCCACAGAACGGGAAGTCATGTGAAATATTTACTCATTTTCTTACTGGTGTTAGCAATCTTCGTCATTTCAGTGACGCTGGGTGCGCAGAATGACCAACAGGTCACTTTCAACTATTTGCTCGCTCAGGGTGAATTCCGCATTTCGACGCTGCTGGCGGTGCTGTTCGCCGCGGGCTTTGCTATCGGCTGGCTGATCTGCGGCCTGTTCTGGCTGCGGGTGCGCGTCTCGCTGGCGCGCGCGGAGCGGAAAATTAAGCGCCTTGAGCACCAGATTGCTCCTGTCAGCCCGGCGGCTGTCGAGGCAGGCGTGCCTGCGGTGAAGGAATAACCTCTTATGCTGGAGTTGTTGTTTCTGCTTTTACCCGTTGCCGCCGCCTACGGCTGGTACATGGGGCGCAGAAGTGCACAACAGTCCAAACAGGACGACGCGAGCCGCCTGTCACGGGATTACGTGGCGGGGGTAAACTTTCTGCTTAGCAACCAGCAGGATAAAGCCGTCGATCTGTTCCTTGATATGCTGAAAGAGGATACCGGCACCGTTGAGGCCCACCTGACCCTCGGCAACCTGTTCCGCTCGCGCGGCGAGGTCGACCGCGCGATCCGTATTCACCAGAGTCTGATGGAAAGCGCGTCGCTCACCTACGACCAGCGCCTGCTGGCGGTGCAACAGCTGGGGCGCGACTATATGGCCGCCGGGCTGTATGACCGCGCGGAAGATATGTTCAAACAGCTGGTGGATGAGACCGATTTTCGCCTTGGCGCGCTGCAGCAGCTGCTGCAGATCTACCAGGCGACCAGCGACTGGCAGTCGGCTATCGAGGTGGCTGAAAGGCTGGTGAAGCTGGGGAAAGAGAAGCATCGTGGCGAAATCGCCAACTTTTGGTGCGAACTGGCCCTGCAGCAGATGGCGGCCAACGATCTGGATAAGGCGATGGCGCTGTTGAAGAAAGGCGCCGCCGCGGACCGCAACAGCGCCCGGGTTTCGATCATGATGGGCCGGGTGTGGATGGAGAAGGGCGACTACGCCAAAGCGGTGGAGAGCCTCGAGCGGGTTATCGATCAGGATAAAGAGCTGGTGGGTGAGACGCTGGAGATGCTGCAGACCTGCTACCAGCAGCTCGGCAAAGCCGATGAATGGGAAGTTTTCCTGCGCCGCTGTGTGGAGGAGAACGCCGGGGCGACCGCCGAACTGATGCTGGCGCAGATCCTTGAGCAGCGGGAAGGGGTCGAAGCGGCGCAAAACTACGTGACCCGGCAGCTTGAGCGCCACCCGACCATGCGCGTATTCCATAAGCTGATGGACTACCATCTCAACGAAGCGGAAGAAGGGCGGGCGAAAGAAAGCCTTGGGGTGCTGCGAAACATGGTCGGCGAACAGGTGCGCAGCAAACCGCGCTACCGTTGTCAGAAATGCGGCTTTACCGCTCATACTCTCTACTGGCATTGTCCGTCCTGCCGCTCCTGGGCGACCATCAAACCTATTCGCGGCCTCGACGGCCAGTAAGGTCAAAAAAAAGAGGCGCTTTAGTTACAACATACTTATCATTTCTTCCCCGTCACCGCCTGCAGCCCCGGCATCGCCATCGGCCGCGCAGGGCAAAACAGCAGCCTGTTATTTTGTTAGCTTCACAGGTAGAATGCTGCCCGTTTACCTTTTTTGCGCCCTCTGGCGCCCATCAACACTAAGGTCTGGTCATGACGTCAACAGCTATCCCATCTTCCCGCGCTGTCACTTCCTCTCCCGTTGTGGTTGCGCTCGACTATGATAATCGCGATAAAGCGCTGGCATTTGTCGACCGCATCGACCCGCGCGACTGCCGCCTGAAGGTGGGCAAAGAGATGTTCACCCTGCTGGGACCGCAGTTTGTCCGCGATCTGCATCAGCGTGGGTTTGAGGTGTTCCTGGACCTTAAGTTTCACGATATTCCCAACACTACCGCCCGCGCGGTGGCGGCCGCTGCCGAGCTTGGCGTATGGATGGTGAATGTCCATGCCTCCGGCGGCGCGCGGATGATGACCGCGGCACGCGAAGCGCTGCTGCCCTTTGGTCAAGACGCGCCGCTGCTCATCGCCGTTACCGTCCTCACCAGCATGGAGTCCAGCGACCTGCAGGATCTGGGCATTACCTTATCCCCGGCTGACTACGCGGCGAAGCTGGCGGCGCTGACCCAACGCTGCGGCCTCGACGGGGTGGTGTGTTCAGCTCAGGAGGCGGTACGCTTTAAGCAAGAGCTGGGGCAGGCGTTCAAGCTGGTCACCCCGGGTATCCGTCCGCAGGGCAGCGACGCTGGCGATCAGCGGCGGATCATGACTCCCGAGCAGGCTCAGGCGGCAGGTGTGGACTATATGGTTATTGGCCGCCCGGTTACCCAGTCGACCGATCCAGCCGCGACGCTGCGGGCGATCAACGATTCTCTGCGCAAGGGGGCATAATGAGCGATTCCAACAGCCGTCTGGTCTACTCCACCGAAACCGGGCGTATCGACGAGGCGAAACCGGCGCCGGTGCGCCCGAAAGGCGACGGTATTGTGCGGATCCAGCGCCAGACCAGCGGCCGCAAGGGCAAAGGCGTCTGTCTGATTAGCGGAATTGATGCCGACGATGCGGCGCTCACTGCGCTGGCGGCAGAGCTGAAGAAGAAATGCGGCTGCGGCGGCGCGGTGAAAGATGGCGTGATCGAGATCCAGGGCGACAAACGGGATTTACTGAAGTCGCTGCTCGAGGCGAAAGGGATGAAGGTGAAGTTAGCCGGCGGCTAATTGTTATTTCAACCCTAATTAATGGCCTGGTGAAATAACAAGGCCGCGGTGAATGCCGCGGCCTTGAATGTTTTAACGTGCGTAAGTCAATTCGTGTGAATTATTCTTTTATTTCGTCAGATAAATATATTATTTGCCGACCTGGTGACCAATAATACCACCGACTGCTGCGCCACCCAGGGTACCGAGTGCGCTACCGTCAGTTAACACCGCACCGCCGATGGCGCCGGCACCTGCGCCGATAGCAGTGTTACGATCGCGTTTAGACATGTTAGAGCAAGCGCTCAGAGACATTGCTACAGTGACAGCCAGAACAACAGCAGCCATTTTTTTGCTCGTTGAAGTCATCATTTTTTTCTCCTGAATAATCTATTCATGGATTACAGCGCTCCTGTAAGCATAGCCTGATAAAGCAGCTTTAGGGCAATTCCATGAAGTTAGGGTGCGCAGGTATCACGAAAATCACGCAGGTGATAGTCACTTCCTGTTATATCGCTAATAATAATTTTACTTTTTTTAAAATTTAGCGTCAGGTAAAAAGTCTTAATTACCGGCTCGGAATACTCTCAGAGCGTTAACGCGCCCGTCCGACGCTTGGCTGGGACGGGGCGGAGACACATCAGACGTAGGGTACAATATCCACAGTCAGGCCGCTGCGCAGCAACTGCTCACGGCAGTCGTTCGGCAGACGATCGTCGGTGATAACACGATTGAAGCGGCCGGCTGGCCCAAGCGGATAGGGGTGCACCGCGCTGAATTTTGAGCTATCGCTGAGGATAATCGCTTCGCAGTGCTTCTCCAGAACGGCGTTAACCACGTCCGCACGCATCATATCGCGACCGGTAAAGCCGGTTTCCGCCTGCCAGCCATCGATCCCGATAAAGGCTTTACTGAAATGCACCTGCTGGATGAACTGGCGGGTCAGTGGGCCAACCATACTTTCACTGCGTTTCTGATAAATCCCGCCCAGCAGGATCACCTCTCCCGGCGTCTCTTTCAGCAGATGGGCGATATAGCTGCTGACGGTGATGATGGTGATATCGCCGCGTTCGGCCAGGGTGCGCGCCAGCAGGGCGTTGCTGCTGCCGTTTTCGATAAATACCGTTTCGCCGGCATTCACCAGCGCCGCGGCGCGGCTGGCCAGTTCACGCTTAATGGCGAAATGGGTCATCATGCGGGTTTCGACATCTTCACTGTCCAGTGGGACGGCGTAGCCATGGGTACGGCGCAGATAGCTCTGCTTCTCCAACAGGTTCAGATCCTGACGGATGGTGACCTCTGAAACTCCGGTCATCTTCGCCAGATCGGCGACGCTCATGCGGCCTTTATCGATGACCACTTGCAAAATACTTTGTTGTCGGGCGTTCATAGCAACATCACTGTTAGGGGGCTATACGGCGAGCAACCGGTCAGCATCGCCGGTTGCGGCATGTGGGCGATAATCAGATTTCCCAGGGCGCTTTGGGTGGTTTGTTTTGCTCGGCGTCGTCTGCCGCCAGCGCCAGCAGCTCCGCTTTGAGGATCTCCAGATTATGGATCGCAGAGTGGTAATCACCGGCAACCAGAATATCCAGCACGGTATCGATACGTTGGGCGAGCAGGTGGGCATTCACATCTGACATGGCATTATCCTGGTAACAAAAACGAATGAAATCAATGATGCTAAAAATGGGTGAAAAAGAGAAGCGAAAAAAACGCACAACCTTAATCGGCGCGACGGAAATGGCGGGACAGGGAGGAAAGAAGGAGCGGTTCCCGGAGGAACCGCTGTGATGAGACGTCAGGCAGCCGGACGAGCAATGATGCTACGAGTTTCCATGCGGACTTCAGCGATAGTGACATCGATAACATCGGTCACTTTGTAGACCACTTCTCCCTTGATCTGCACGGTGCCGTTTTCCTGGCTGCAGACCAGTTCGTCGCGCACGGCGTGAAGGAACGGGGCCGGAATAAAGGCGACCGCGCCATTGTCCACCAGACGCACGCGCATCCCGCCGCGGCTGATGTCGATGATCTCCGCCGCAAAGCGGGTATCGGTGCCGGCTTTATCGTTGAGGAAACGGGCATACAGCCAGTCGGCGACATCGCGTTCGGCCATGCGGTTGAGACGACGGCGCTCCGCCATCTGCACGGTGGCTTCATCCTGCGGGCGCGCAATGGTTTCGCCTTTGATGATGGCCTTAAGCAGACGGTGGTTGATCATGTCGCCATACTTACGGATCGGCGAGGTCCAGGTGGCGTAGGCCTCAAGACCGAGACCAAAGTGCGGGCCCGGCTCGGTGCTGATTTCAGCAAACGACTGGAAACGACGTATGCGGCTGTCGAGGAAACCGGTCGGCTGGGCGTCCAGTTCGCGGCGCAGCTTGCAGAAACCTTCCAGGGTGAGCACTTCCGTCGGATCAACGTGTACGTCGTGGGTCTTCAGCAGGGCAGCCAGCTGTTCGGTATTCGCCGGGTCGAAGCCGGTGTGGACGTTATAAACGCCGAAGCCGAGCTTGTCGCGCAGAATGCGGGCGGCACAGATGTTGGCGGCGATCATCGACTCTTCGACAATACGGTTGGCAATACGACGCGGTTCCGCGACGATGTCCAGCACTTCGCCTTTTTCGCCGAGGACGAAACGGTAATCCGGGCGGTCTTTAAACACCAGCGCGTGGGTCTGACGCCATTCGCTGCGACGCTGACACACGTCCTTCAGCAGCGTAATTTGCTGCGCGATCGCCTCGCTGCCCGGCTGCCAGCTGCCGCGGCCTTCCAGCCAGTCAGAGACGTCGTCATAGGCCAGCTTGGCTTTCGATTCGATGGTGGCGGCAAAGAACTCGATGTTGTCTTCAATGGTGCCATCGGCCGCCAGGGTCATCCGGCAGGCCAGCACCGGGCGCACTTCATCGGCACGCAGGGAACACAGGTCGTCTGACAGTTCGCGCGGCAGCATCGGGATGTTGAAGCCCGGCAGATAGTTGGTAAAGGCGCGTACTTTTGCGGCGTTGTCCAGCTTGCTGCCTTCGGCAATCCATGCGGTCGGGTCAGCGATCGCCACCGTCAGCAACAGTTTGCCGTCGGCGCCAGATTCGACATACAGCGCATCGTCCATATCTTCGGTGCTGGCGCTGTCAATGGTGACGAAGTCGAGGGCGGTCAAATCGCGGCGTGTCAGCCCTTCGTCAAGCATCTCGGTGGCGACGCCGTCCGGTGCCTCTTTTTCCAGATTATGGCGCGCCAGCGTCACCCACCACGGGACAAAGTGGTCGTCGCTGAAGGTGATGAACTGGGTCAGCTCCGCGTAAAATCCGCGGTCGCCTTTTAACGGATGACGGCGCATTTCAGCGACGGCCCAGTCACCCTGTTTGAAATCATGCTCAACGCCACGGGCGGCGCGGCAGGGAATGGCGTCTTTCAGCAGCGGATGGTCAGGAACGATAGCGAGGCGATCGTCTTTCTTCTGGACTTTACCGACGAAACGGGTCAGGAAAGGCTCAACCAGCGACTCCGGCTCGGCGCTTTCGCGTTCTTTTTCAGAATGGATCACCGCAACGATACGGTCGCCATGCATCACTTTTTTCATCTGCGGCGGCGGAATGAAGTAGCTCTTCTGAGCGTCCACTTCGAGGAAGCCAAAGCCCTTTTCCGTGCCCTTAACGACCCCTTCCGCGCGCGGCGTTTGGGAATGCAGTTGCTGTTTAAGCTGCGCTAGCAGCGGGTTATCCTGAAACATAATTAGGTATTTTCGTGGCTAAAAGAGCGGCTGACATTTTTACGCGATTATGCCTGTCGCAGCAAGCGCTGTTTCAGCAATTTACGTCTGCTGACGCACATTGCCGAGAGCGATTTTCAGACGATTCATCCAGCCGCACAGCCCGCTCCAGGTTAACAGATCGATCGCTTGTTCCGCTGAGAGTCCATATTCGCCGAGGGGTGTTAACTGGGCGGCGCTAAACCGGTCCGGGGAGCGGGTTAACAACTGTACCGCGGTAACGAGCGCGCGCGACTGAGGATGCTGCCCAAGCCAGCGATGGAGAGCCTGATCGCCCTCCCGTAAATGGCTGGCGAACGCTTCTTCACCGTGCCAGTGGGGGAGCCAGGCGTCAAAACAGGTGGCGCTGCCATTGGTGCGCGCGGTGAGTAAGGCGACCTGCGGGCCAAAGGTATCGTTGCCGCTGAGCTGGCGTAACAGCGTCTCCAGCGGCGCCATCAACTGCGGGTCGCAGGCCAGCAGCGGAGCCAGCGGGCCCAGGCCGGGCAGCGACTGCCAGCTGGCGATGCGCCGCTGGCGCTCGTCATCGGCATACTGCAGATCGGGATCTTCTATGTCGGTTTGCCACTCTCCCGGCGGGATGGCGAACAGGCCGGCGGGCGCCTCCTCTTGCTGCGGCATGCCGGGGATCCAGCGCACCGGGAAGCCCTGCGCCGCCTGCAGCACGGCAATCGCCCGCGCCTGGAAGCCGACGAAACCGATAATCTGGTTGATCAGGATAATATCCCGGCTGGTCAGGCCCACTTCGTCCAGCTGGCTGCGGGAAAGGGCGTTAATGACGGAGGGTGAACCGGCGAGCTGACGAGCGTATTGGGTGATCTGCGCCAGACGACGGTTGCTCTCGCGCGAAGAGTCGGGCCCCGGCAGGGGCGCCAGGCGGGCGGCATAGTGGTTACACAGCCGCTGGACGCCGTAGACCTGGGCGACGGTCAGCGCAGTGCTCAGGCGATCGTAGGCGGTAAAGGTTTGCAGGCGGCTTACCGGCACCTGGTCGGGAAACAGCCCCTCGGCGAGCTGGCGCGCGGGGCGTAGCCAGCCTGTATGGGCGTGTAGCCAGGCGTCCGGCAGCGTCAGGTCCAGCAAAAAGCGGTCTTCAACATGGGCGGCTTCAGGGACGAGCGGCAGGACATCCACCGGGCAGATTGTTGACTGGGTTTCGTGATACCAGTGGTTTTTGCCATTCACGCGGCGTGGCTCCATGGGCTTTCCTTGTTCGGTATGTGGCGAACCGCCGTTCCGCGGATCGTTTATGCAGAACTATCCTGGCGTAACCCGGAAGCAGGAGAAAATATTGATACGTGCTAACAAATAGCCGATTGGAATAACAGGGGGAGCGCAAGGCCTGGGAAGGGAAAACCCTCCTCACCGGGGCGAGGAGGGGAAGGAACTTATTTCAGTTCCAGCTCGTTCATAGCGGCGATACTGAACCCGCCATCAACGTGAACGACTTCACCGGAGATACCCGCAGAGAGGTTGGAGCACAGGAAGGCTGCGCTGTTACCCACGTCTTCAATGGTGACGGTGCGACGGATCGGGGTGACCGCTTCGCAGTGCGCCAGCATTTTACGGAAATCTTTGATACCGGACGCGGCCAGGGTACGGATCGGACCGGCGGAGATAGCGTTGACGCGAACGCCTTCCGGACCCATCGCGTTCGCCATATAGCGCACGTTCGCTTCCAGAGAGGCTTTCGCCAGACCCATCACGTTGTAGTTCGGGATCGCGCGCTCGGCGCCCAGGTAGGAGAGCGTCAGCAGAGCAGAATCCGGGTTCAGCATCGTGCGGCAGGCTTTAGCCATCGCCACGAAACTGTAGGCGCTGATGTCGTGCGCGATTTTGAAACCTTCGCGGGTGACCGCGTTGACGTAGTCGCCGTCTAACTGGTCAGCCGGGGCATAACCGATAGAGTGGACGAAACCATCGAATTTTGGCCAGACTTTTTCCAGCTCGGTGAACAGCGCGGTGATGCTCTCATCTTCAGCAACGTCGCACGGCAGCACAATGTCAGAACCCAGCGCGGCAGCAAACTCTTCAACGCGACCTTTCAGTTTTTCATTCTGATAGGTGAATGCCAGTTCCGCGCCTTCGCGGTGCATTGCCTGCGCAATACCGTAGGCGATGGACAGTTTGCTGGCGACGCCAGTGATCAAAATGCGCTTACCGGAAAGAAAACCCATAGCTTTAATCCTTATCGTTATTGCTTATTTTTACTTTAACAATCATAACGTTAACATTGTTATTTCAAAATAACTCAAATTTAGCCGGGAATTATATCCCACTGACGACCCCTTGTGTCACGATATTTTTCAGCCGGCCCGCGCCGCGCGGGGTAAAAGCCGATCGCGCTGGCTCAAGTATACCATTTTTCTCTGCTGACTATTTGAGCGCAATCGCCGCCAGCAGCAGACGCCCATAGGCGCTGAGAGGCCGCAACTCCCCCGGAGCGTCGCCGTGCCAGCAGAGCCCGCTGCCGACGGCGCAGCGCCGTCCGGCCAGATCCCATTCACCCTGCAGTACATAAGCAACCCCGTTAGTGGCCGGTCGCTGCCTGTCGCTCACCACTTCAACCTGCGCGAGGGCTCGCCCGCGCTGGGTCATGACATTGAAGTCCAGTCCAGGCTCAACGATCCCGACGCTGGACAGCGCCCATTCGCCGGGAAACGCCCACGGCTGCCAGCGCGCCAGCGGATGGTCGATCTCCTCCCCGCGTAGCCGTAGCGGTCGCCCCGCCAGCAGGACGATCGTCCGATCGACGCCGGGAAAAGGGGAGAAAGGGCCATCGGCCTGCAGGGTGGCAATGCTCGCGCGCCAGAGAAAAGGGGCATCTACGGAAGGAACGGCGATAATTTCGCGCGTGGCGCCGGCACCGTTCTTCCACGGCGTGACGGGTAAAGTAGCGTAATCAAAATAGGTGATCATAGTTTGCTCGGCGGAAATCTGGAGTGGATAGTATTTGTTACACGCTTGTCTCAAAGCTCTTACAAATTATTTACAACGGGGCTCACAAATCCATCATTGAGCGCGTGTGCGGGTTTGTCAATGCTTGTATATACATGAGCAGTCATCTGCGAATTATCTTATCGCCTTGACCAGAGCCATCATGACAAAACGCGATCGGGAGAATGAAAATGCAACAGCGTATTACTTTCCGCCAGGCCTGCCTGGTCACCCTGTTTTCGGGGCTACTGCTGTCTGGTGGCTCAACATACGCTAAAGAGTGGAAATCGATCACCATCGCTACGGAAGGCGGCTATGAACCCTGGAATCTAACCCTTCCCGGCGGGAAACTCAGCGGTTTCGAGCCCGAGCTTATGGCGAATTTATGCCAGCGGATGCAGATCGAATGCAAACTGGTGGTGCAGAACTGGGATGGCATGATTGCCGGACTTAACGCCGGAAAATATGACGTGATCATGGATGCTATCGTCGTCACCCCAGAGCGCTCGAAGGTCGTGGCGTTTACCCAGGCATACGCAGCCACGCCGGCCTCTTTCATTGCGGTAAAAGGGTCGCTGCTACCGCCGTCCCCGGCGGTCAAACTTCATGATGATGAGAAAGAGATTCAGGCGGCGATTGCGCCTCTGCGCGCGGCGTTGAAAGGGAAAACCATCGGCATCGCTTCCGGCACCGTGTACACCCCGTTTATTGATAAGTATTTCAAGGATATCGCTGACGTCCGGGAATATAACAACTCAGCGGATGCGATCCTCGACCTGCAGGCTGAGCGCATCGATGCGGTGTTTGATGATATTACCTTTGCCAACACCACCCTGTCGCGTCCGGAGAATAGCAATCTGGCATTGAGCGGTCCGCTGATGAGCGGCCCAATCTGGGGAGGCGGTGAGGCGATGGGCGTGCGCCTCGCCGATACCGAACTCAAAGCGAAACTGGATAGCGCCATTCAGGCGGCGCTGGCCGATGGGACGGTAAAAAAACTGAGTGAGAAATGGTTTAAAAGCGACGTGACTCCCTGAGCGAGGCAACCATGTTAAATCTTCTGAGTTTGGGTGAAAACGGGTGGGGGACGCTGATCCTCAGCGCAACGCTGACTACGTTGCTGCTGTCGCTCGCGGCGCTGGCCGTCGGTGCGGGGGTGGGCGGCGTTATCGCCGCCGCGAAGCTGTCCCGCCACGCGCCAGCGCGCTGGTTCGGCGCCGCCTGGTCGGTGGTATTCCGCGGTATCCCTGAATTACTGGTGATCTATCTGTTTTATTTTGGCGGCTCAGGGATGATTTCATGGCTGGGGCGCCTGTTTGGCGCAGACGGCTTTATTGAGGTTCCGCCATTTCTGATTGGCGCTCTGGCGATTGGCTTGATCTCCTCCTCGTATCAGGCGGAAGTCTACCGTGCTGCTCGTCTGGCGCTGATACCCGGTGAAGTGGAGGCGGCTTCCGCCATTGGCATGCCGCGCTGGCGGATCCTGCAGCGCATCCTGTTGCCGCAGATTGTCCGTTATTCGCTGCCGGGTTTGTCCAACGTCTGGCAAATGAGCCTCAAAGACTCGGCGCTGGTATCGGTGACCGGGATGGTTGAACTGATGCGCGCCAGCCAGATTGCCGCTGGCTCTACCCGCGATTATTTCCTGTTCTATCTCATCGGCGGCGGCTGCTATTTGATCCTGACGCTGCTCTCTAACCGCGCGTTTACCCGGGCGGAGAGCCGTCTGAACCGCGCCTGGCTGCGTCGCAGCGCCGCGCAGGCGTAAGGAGCCCATATGATTATCGATTTTGCCTTTCTCGGTGAGACGTTGTTGAAGCTCGGCGCGGCGCTACCGGTGACGCTGGGGCTCTTTATCTGCTCTTTTTTGCTCGGCGGCGTGTTGGCTCTTGGCGTTCTGGCGCTGCGAATGAGCCGCTGGCCGCTGGCAAGCGGTTTCGCCAAAGGCTATATCCTGATCTTTCGCGGTTCGCCATTGCTGATCCAGTTGTTTCTCATTTATTACGGGCTGGGTCAGTTTGGGGTGATCCGCCACAGTTTCCTGTGGCCGCTGCTGCGCGAACCCTTTATCTGCGCCGTTCTGGCGCTGGCGCTCTGTACGGCGGCCTATACCGCGGAAATTCTGCGCGGCGGGTTGCTGGCGATACCGCCGGGCCAGATTGAAGCCGGCCAGGCTTGCGGTATGTCGCGCTGGCTGCTGCTGCGGCGGATCATTGCCCCGGTGATGCTGCGCTATGCGCTGCCAGCCTACTCCACGGAGGCCATTTTATTGGTCAAGTCGACGGCGCTGGCAAGCCTGGTGACCGTCTGGGACGTCACGGGGGTGGCCCAACAGATTATTCAGCGTACCTACCGGACGATGGAGGTATTCCTCTGCGCGGCGGCCATCTACCTGCTGCTCAATTTCATCATTGTGCAGCTGTACGCCCTGCTTGAACGGCGTTTAACCCCGCATACCCGACAAAATCCGGCGACCGTGTCGCTCAAGCCGATAACCAAAGGAGAGTAAGATGCTCGATTCACGTCCGGTGACCTTATCGGTCAGCGATATTCATAAGTCCTTTGGCTCCCTGGATGTCCTGAAGGGGATCACCATCCAGGCGCAGCAGGGCGATGTCATTTCGATCCTCGGCGCCAGCGGATCCGGTAAAAGTACGCTGCTGCGCTGCATTAACCTGCTGGAAACGCCCGATGCCGGAGTGGTCAGCGTCGGCGGCGAGACGATTGAAATGAAGCATCATGCCCGTGGGCATCGGCTGGCGGCGAACCCCCGGCAGATAGAGCGCCTGCGCTCGCGGCTGGGGATGGTCTTCCAAAGTTTTAACCTCTGGTCGCATATGACGGTTCTGCAGAATGTCATTGAGGGGCCGCATTATGTGCTCAAGCGGGACAAACGGACCTGCATTGAACAGGCTGAGCAGTTGCTGGAGCGAGTGGGGATGTTGAACCGAAAGGATTTCTATCCTGCGCAACTCTCCGGCGGCCAGCAGCAGCGCGTGGCGATAGCCCGCGCGCTGGCCATGGAGCCGGACGTCATGCTCTTTGATGAACCTACCTCAGCGCTGGATCCCGAACTGGTCGGCGAGGTGCTAAAGGTGATGCGCAGCCTGGCGGAGGAGGGACGGACGATGCTGGTGGTCACCCACGAGCTGGGATTCGCCCGCCATGTTTCCAACCGGGTGGTCTTTATGCACCAGGGGACGATTGACTGCGACGGTGCGCCAGAGGCGCTGTTTGGCAGCCAGGGGTCCGCGCGCTTCAAGCAATTTATCTCCAGCCACCAACAGCCAGGACAGGTCGTATGAAAATGATCCAGTGGGGCGATGCGCCGATACGCTGGCAGGAGGTGGCTTGCGTTGCCCGGGGCGAGGCGACCTTGAGCCTCAGCGACAGCGCCTGGTCGCGTATCGCGCAAGGGCGGGCGATTGTCCAGCATATCGTTAAAGCCGGCCAGGTAGCCTATGGGATCAACACCGGGCTGGGGGCGCTGTGCAATATTACGCTGCCGGAAGCGCAGCTACACCAGCTGTCGCGCAATACGTTGCTCAGCCACGCCTGCGGGGTGGGACCGTTGCTGGAGGTCGCCCCAACCCGGGCAATTATGTGCGCCGCGGTGGCCAATTTCAGCCACGGTAAATCCGGGATCTCCGCCGGGATAGTGCAGCAGCTGTTGGCGTTTTTGCAGCATGGCGTCACCCCTCAGGTGCCCTCCCAGGGGTCAGTTGGCTATTTAACGCATATGGCGCACATTGGCCTGGCCCTGATGGGGGTTGGCGATGTGCTCTGGCAGGGGCGAACGTGGCCAGCGGCAGAGGTCCTGTCGCAGCTAGATCTGCAGCCCATCGCGCCGGGAGCGAAAGAGGGGCTGAGCCTGGTCAACGGTACGCCGTGCATGACCGGTCTGGCCTGTCTGGCGTTAGACGACGCCGAGCGCTTAATGAACTGGGCCGATGTCACCGGCGCGATGAGCTTTGAAGCGCTGCGCGGCCAGCTTGTGGCATTCGATGCCGAGATCCTGGCGCTGAAAGCCAGCCCCGGGATCCAGACCAGCGGCCAGCGGCTGCGTGAGCTACTGGCGGACAGCCGTCTGCTGGCCGAAAGTGAAGGACTTCGAACCCAGGATGCGCTAAGCCTTCGCTCGATGCCTCAGGTGCATGGCGCCTGCCGCGATCAGTTTAGCCACGCGCAGACGCAGATAAATATCGAACTCAACGCCTGTACTGATAATCCGCTGATCCTGGGAACCGTTGAGCAGTGGCGGGTGGTCTCCCAGGCGCATCCGCACGGCGAATCGGTGGCGATGGCCTGCGATTTGCTGGCCATTGCCATGGCTGAGCTGGGCGCCATCGCTGAACGACGCCTTGACCGGCTGGTGAATCCTCTGGTGAGCGGGTTGCCGGCGTTCCTGGTCGCCCGACCGGGCGTGAATTCAGGCATGATGATTGCCCAGTACGTCGCCGCATCGTTGTGCGCGGAAAACAAGCAGCTGGCGCAGCCGGCGGTGCTGGATAATTTTGTTACCTCGGGTCTGCAGGAGGATCATTTAAGCCTGGGCACCGGCGCAGCGCTGAAACTGCAGCGCCTGCTGGGCAACCTCTATCAGATCCTGGGCATCGAATATTTACTCGCCGCCCAGGGGCTCGATTTTCACGAGCCGCAGAAGCTGGCGGCGGGCACGCGCCGGGCGCGAGACCTGCTGCGCGAAAGCGTGCCTGGCTGGGAGGACGATCGCTGGCTGGCGCCGGACATCGCCAGCGCGGTGGCCATCCTTAAGCGCACCGCTGGCCACGCGCCGGCGTGAGGTCAGCGGGCGAGGTGAATGAGACGGCGCTATTTGCCGTCTTTGCGCCAGGCGTCGGCGGTGAGAGCCTCACCGAAGTGGCCGGCGATCAGGCGTCGGGTCAGGTCATGCAGCGGTGAGGCCAGCACATCGGCGGTGCTGCCGCGCTCAACCACTTCCCCGTTATGCATCACCAGCACCTGATCGCTGATGTGCTTCATCATTCCCAGGTGCTGGGTGACATAGATGTAAGAGATACCCTGTTTCTCCTGCAGCTCCAGCATCAGGTTGATGAGCTGGGAACGCATCGACATATCCAGCGAGGCCAGCGCCTCATCGCAGACGATGACCTTCGGGCGCAGGATCAGCGCCCGGGCGAGGCCAAGACGCTGCTTCTGACCCGGGGCCAGCATATGGGGATAGTAGCTGACGTGGTCCGGCAGCAGGCCGACCATGCGCAGGGTGTCGATGATCTGTTTCTGCCGCGCTTCGGCGTCGAGGTCGGTATTCAGCCGCAGCGGAAAATCGAGGATCTGCGAGATGCGCTGGCGCGGGTTTAGCGACGTCGACGGATCCTGAAAGATCATGCGAATCTTCTGGCTGCGGTAGGAGTAATCCCCGAAGGTCAGCGGATGGTCATCGATCAGCACCTCGCCGCTGGTGGGCTCCACCATGCCGGCCAGCATCTTCGCGAGGGTGGATTTTCCGGAGCCATTCTCGCCGATAATCGCCAGCGTCTGCCGTTCGCGCAGGGTAAAACTCAGCGGCTTAACCGCCTCCACCGTCTGGCGGTGAAACCAGCCGGTGCGATAGCGAAAGGTCTTACTGAGTTGGCGCACTTCCAGCAATGTTTCGACCATTTCACTCTTTCTCCATGTTCAGCGGGAAATGACAGGCGTACAGGTGATTGCGCGCCCCGGTAAGACGCGGGGTTTCAATACACTCGCGCTGGGCGTACGGGCAGCGCGGCCCCAGCCGACAGCCGATGGGCAGCTGCTCCAGCAGCGGTATCGCCCCCGGCAGGGTGTTGAGACGGCTTTTATGCGGCATGGCGCTGCCAAAATCCGGGATCGCGCGGATTAACGCCTGGGTGTAGGGGTGATGCGGCAGGGTGATCAGCTCTTCGCTGGGCCCGCTCTCCACCGTCTGCCCGCAGTACATGACGTTGATTTTATCCGCCCATTTGCTGAGCATCTGCAGATCGTGGCTGATCAGCAAAATGGTGGTGTTGTTGTTCTGGTTGAGCCGCGTCAGCAGGCGGATAATCTGCGCCTGCGTCGTGGGCTCCATAGCGTTAGTCGGTTCATCGGCGATCAGCAGGCGCGGCTGGTTGGCCAGGGCGATGGCAATCATCACCTTCTGGCACTCGCCTTCGGTCAGCTGATAGGGGAAGCTGCGCATGGCGTCTTTGTGATCTTTAATCCCGACGCGGTGCAACAGCTCGATGGCCCGACGTTTACGCCAGCCCAGCCGCTGCCACCAGCGGCCCTTGTAGGTCCAGCCAGGGATACTCTGGATCAGCTGCTGGCCGATGCGTTCAGAGGGGTCGAGGCACGACTGGGGCTCCTGGAATATCATCGACACGTTGTGGCCGATCAGTTTCCGGCGTTCGCGGTTCGACAGCCGCAGCAGATCGATGTCGTCGAAACGCATGCGGTCGGCCGTGACCCGCCAGTTGTCTTTTGTCACGCCGCAGATAGCTTTGGCGATCAGGCTCTTCCCGGAGCCGGATTCCCCCACCAGGCCACGGATTTCGCCTTCGGTCAGGGTCAGGCTAACGCGGTCGACGGCTTTTACCCAGCCTTCGTTGGTTTTAAATTCGATGGTTAAGTGACGAATATCGAGTAACGGCATTATTCTACCCCGGCAATGATCGCCCGGCGAATACCGTCGCCCAGCAGGTTGACCAGCAGTACGCTGAGCATAATCGCGGCCCCGGGCAGCATCACGGTCCACGGCGCAACATAGATAAGCTCCAGCGCATCGCCCAGCATCGCTCCCCATTCCGGCGAAGGCAGCTGAGCGCCGAGGTCAAGAAAGCCCAGCGCGGCGATATCCAGAATAGCCATCGACAGGGCGCGGGTGATCTCGGTCACCAGGCCGGAGGCGATATTGGGCAGGATGGCGAACAGCAGAATATTCAGCGTCGACGCCCCGTCGAGGCGGGCGGCGATGATGTACTCTTTCTCCAGCTCATCGTGGACCATGCTGTAGACGGAGCGCACCATGCGCGGCAGCAGCGCCAGCCAGACGGCAAACATCGCATGGCTGAGGTGCGGCCCGGCAAAGGCGACGACGATGATCGCCAACAGCAGCGAGGGGATGGAGAGCAGGGTATCGAGAATATGGTTCATCACCGCCGAGCGCAGGCCGTGGGTCGATCCGGCAATGACGCCCAGCACCAGGCCAAACAGCGTGGCGCCGAGGGTAACGACAAAAGCGCCGCCGACGGTCGGCGCCGCGCCGCTCAGCAGTCGGCTGAGCACATCGCGCCCCAGGTCATCGGTTCCGAGGAAGAAAGAGACTTCCCCATAGCGCGACCACGATGGCGGCAGCAGCTGGTAGCCGAGGAACTGCTGGTCGATGCCGTAGGGGGCGAACCAGCCGCCAAAGACGCAAAGCAGCAGCAGCCCCGCGCAGCCGTACAGGCCGATCATCGCCGTGGTGTCGCCATAGAATTTACGCCATACGGTGCGCAGCGCGCCGGGCGGACGCTTTTCCAGATAAACGCTATCGTAGGGCATACCATTCCTTATGTTTCAGTGGGTTAGCCATGGCACCGAGAATATCGGAAATCACGTTGACAATAATCACCAGCGCGCCAATCACCATCACTCCGGCGGAGATCGCCGCGTAGTCCTGCTGACGAATGGCGTTGATAAGCCACCGGCCCAGCCCTGGCCAGCTGAACACCATCTCCGTGATCATCGCCAGGGTGAGCATGGTGGAAAACTGCAGGCCGAGGCGCGGGATCACCGGCGGCAGGGCGTTGTGCAGCACGTGGCGCAGTAAAATTTTGCGTCGCGAGACGCCGCGGGTGGCGGCCGCCTTGACGTAGTTGGTGTCATACACCTCGCTGGTGCTAATGCGCATCAGGCGGATCACTTCGGTAGTGGGGGCTACCGCCAGGGTCAGCACCGGCAGCACCATATGCCGGGCGGCGCTGACGATCATCTCATGGCGCCACGGCGAGTCCGAAAGCCAGGCGTCAATCAGCGCGAAACCGGTGACGTTTTTCACCTCATACAGCAGGTCGAAGCGGCCGGAGACCGGAAGCCAGCCGAGGGTCAGGGAGAAGAAGAGGGTCAGGAGCAGCGCCAGCCAGAAGACCGGGATCGAGAAACCGACCAGCGCGACGGCGCTGATCAGGGTATCGGGCCATTTGTTGCGCATCACGCCGGCGATCATCCCCACCGGAATGCCAATCAGCAGGGCAAAGCCGAAGGCGAGGATGCACAGCTCCATGGTCGCCGGGAACACCTCGCGCAGCTGTTCGGAAATCAGCTGGCCGTTAATGCTGGAGACGCCAAAATCCCAGTGCAGCACCCCTTCAAACCAGAACAGCCACGCATTCCACAGGGTCGCGCCCTGCAGCGGGGCATGGGGAGTGAAGTAGCTCAGGCTGAAGCCGACAAAGGTCAGAAAAAAGAGGGTGACCAGCAACAGCAGCAGACGGCGCAGGGTAAAAATAATCATGGTTTTTTCACCTCTTCGGTTTTCTCCCGCGATACGCCAGCGAACGAAGCGTTACCGAAGGGGCTAAGCACCAGGCCTTTCATATCATAGCGATAGGCCTGCAACCGCAGCGATGAGGCCAGCGGCAGGACCGGCAGTTCACGAGCGAGGATGCGCTGGGCCTCTTTGTAAGCGTCCATCCGCGAGGAGAGCTGCTGCGAGAGCAGCGCTTTTTGCAGCACGTCATCGAATTCCCGGTTACACCAGTGGGCGAAGTTGGTTTGCGAGGCGATCGCCGCGCAGCTCAGCAGCGGCCGGAAGAAGCTGTCCGGATCGTTACTGTCCGTCGCCCAGCCGGAGAGCGTCAGGTCATGGTTCATGTCCATCAGCCGCGCCTCCTGGAAGCGCCCCTCCACCGGCATGATGATCACCTTGACGCCAATCTGCGCCATATCCGCCTGGATCAGCTCTGCTGTTTTCAACGGGCTGGGGTTCCACGCCTGCGAGCTGGTGGGAACCCACAGCTTGAGGGTCAGATTTTCCAGCCCCAGGGCCTTCAGGCGGGTACGGGCCTCCTGGGGATTATATTCGGTAATCTTAGCGTCGTTATCGTAGGCCCACGAGGCGCGCGGCAGCATCGACGCCGCCGTCTCCGCGGTGCCATAGTAGATAGACTGCATCAGGCGCTGGTTGTTAATGGCCAGCGCCAGCGCGTGGCGCACCTCCGGGTTGTCCAGCGGCGGCTTGGCGGTGTTGAAGGCCAGCCAGGCAATGTTCATCCCCGGACGCAGCGTCAGGCGCAGGCGCGGGTCGTCACGCAGGATCGTCAACTGGCTGGCGGCCGGCCAGGCCAGCACGTCGCATTCGCCGGTCAGCAGTTTCGACAGGCGGCCGGTTCCACCGGAGCCGAGGTCAACCACCACCTGCGGCATCAACGGCTTGCCGCGCCAGTAGCCGGGGTGGCGCTGCAGGCGAACATACTGCCCGGAGCGGTACTCAGACAGCTGGAACGGGCCGGTGCCCACCGGCTGGCGATCGAGCTGTTCCTGACGATCGTCCTGCGTTAAGCGGGCGGCATATTCGGCGGAGGTAATCGACGCATAGTGGGTGGCCAGATGCCAGAGGAATGATGCATCCGGCCGCTTGAGGCGAAACTCCACGGTCTGATTATCGAGCTTGCGGACGCTCTCCACGCTGTCAGCAAACTGCAGGCTGTCGAAGTAGGGGAAGCTGCTGCCGTTGACGTTGTGCCAGGGGTGATCGCGGTTAAAAATGCGGCCAAAGGTGAAAATCACGTCATCGGCGTTGAAATCCCGCGTCGGGGAGAACCATGCCGTGTGTTGAAACGGGACGTGGCGGCGCAGGTGAAAGCGGTAGGTGGCGCCGTTATCGAGGACTTCCCAGCTCTCCGCCAGCTCGGGGACCAGCCGATAGGTATAAGGGTCGACGTCAAGCAGGCGATCGTAGATCTGCGCGGCCAGCGTATCGACGATCAGGCCGCTGCTCACTTTCTGCGGATTAAAGGTATTAACCTGGCCGCTGACGCAATAGACGAAACCGCTGTCGCGAATATCGGCGCGGTCGGGGAGCGCAGGGGCGGCAAAAGCCTGCCCACACAGCAGGGAAACCGCTGCCAGGAGAGATGACAATTTCAGGCGCATATTTTCTGTTTGATTATAGAGTTGAACTCTATCTTATTAAGATTCATAGACATTCACCACCGCCTTCAACAAGCCTGAGGGATAATGCGGTTACCGGGTGCGTATAGTATTCAGTCAATTGATTAAAATAGTCGCGGAACCGAGTCTGTATAATGAAACATGGTAACTTTTTATCGCCGATATCGCCAGTCAGCTCTGTTTGGCCGCGGTTGACCGGACGGTGGAAGCGACGCAAACGCCGGGGATAAATTCAGTATAGCGGGGAGAAAGCAGAGGGTTCGACGGGCGGGTAACCCTACCCGTCGGATGTCATACAGGGGGGAAAGTATTTGCTTATCGTGACAATGTCACTTTTTGATAATCCATATTCCGTAAATCCTCCAGCAGCCCGGGGCCGACCGGCTGCCACTGCAATCGCTCGCGAGTCCATGCCGAGCTGGCGCGCAGGTCAAGGGCGGTAAAGGGGGCAAACCAGCCGAACCAGGCGTCAGCCTGGGCTTCATCCAGCTGTGTCAGCGGCAGATTTAAGCCCCGGGCGATGACTGCGGCAATCTCCCGTAACGCGATCCCCTCTTCAGCCACCGCATGGTAGCGCTCGCCCGCAGCGCCCTGCAGCAGGGCGCTGACGTACAGGCGCGCGACGTCATCGACATGAGCGGCGGACCAGCGGTGGTTCCCCTCGCCGCGCAAGGCCACCGCGCCGCTGGCGACCGCGCGTTCGATATAGCTGGTCAGCAGCCCCTGGCGCACGGTGTCATGCACCTGCGGCAGGCGAACGACCCGGACGTCCACTCCCGCCTCCAGCAGCTGCTGGCCGGCAAGTTCTGAGGCGGTCCGCGGGCTGGGGTGCGCGGCGTTAAAGCACGACTCGCGGGCCGGGGCGCCGCTCCCGTCGTCGCCCATCAGCGTGCCGGAGGTGATGACCAGCGGCCGCGCGCTGCCCCGCAGCGCCTGGCCCATGGTGAGGATCGCTTGGCGGTCTTTCTCGCAGTTGGCGGCAAAGCGGCTGAAGTCGTGGTCGAAAGCGGTATGGATCACCGCGTCGGCGCTCTCGACGCCCGCCAGCAGCGAATCCGGGGCGTCCAGCGTGCCGCGGCGCACCTCGACCCCTGCCGCTTCCAGGGCCTGCGCCGTGGCGTCGCTGCGCGCGAGGCCGATAACCTGATGGCCCGACGCCTGCAGCGCCGGAAGAATACGCGAGCCGATAAATCCGCTCGCGCCGGTAAGAAATATACGCATTATGAACCTCCTGAACGGGTTATCAGGCGTATCCTACCCGCGATGTCATACTGTAAAAGTAGAGACATTATCGGGGTATAAATTCTAACAGGCAGACTTACAGGCAGATGATGAACACTACTGACAATCATGCTTTAGGTGATTTTCTCCGCGCCAGGCGCCAGCGTCTCGACCCGGCAACGTTTGGCTTCCCGGCGGGACGCCGGCGCACGCCGGGCCTGCGCCGTGAAGAGGTCGCCCAGCTCGCCAGCATCAGCCCGACCTGGTATACCTGGCTTGAACAGGGGCGCGGCGGGGCGCCTTCCCGCGAGGTGCTGGAGCGGATCGCCCGCGGTCTTCGGCTGACCACCCCGGAGCGCGAACATCTGTTTATACTCGCCTTCGGCCATCCGCCGCAGACCCGTTTGACGATCACAGATGATATGACGCCGCGGCTGCAGCGGGTGCTCGATGCCTTCGCCATTCCGGCGATTATCCGTACCGCCAGCTGGGACGTGATCGCCTGGAACGCGGCGGCGGCCAGGGTGCTGACCGACTACGGCCAGCTGCCGCTGGCGGAGCGCAACGTGCTGCGCCGCCTGTTTACCCGGCCTGAGGCCCGCTGCACCCTGGAGGACTGGCAGACGGTGGGGCAGCTTATCGTTAACGCCTTTCGCGCCGACGTCACGCGGATGGGCGCCACGACGGAAACTGACCAGCTGATCGCGGAGCTCAGCCAGCAGAGCGTCGAATTCGCCCGTTTCTGGCAAAGCCACGACGTCGCCGGCCACGGCGAGGGCTATAAGCGCATTCACCACCCGCAGATGGGCCCGCTCGATCTGGAGTTCACCTCTTTTGCCGTGGAGGGCCGCCCCGATCTGTCGCTACTGGTTTTCAACCCGGCGACGACGGAGAGCCAGCGCAAAATTCACGGTTTGCTTCAGGCGTCGGGATCCTCATCGGGGGAGTACTGAGGGGTAAATTCGTACAGGGCCAGGGCGTTGCTCTCCAGCGAGTCGACCCGCAGCCAGTGGCCGTCGAGTCGGGCTTCCTCCACGCTGAGCGCCGGACGGGCCTGATGCATCAGCCACTGATAATCTTCGGCGTCGGGGCCGCTGCGGCTGCGAAAGGCGTCCACCAGCGGGAACAGCGCGCCGTGGTGCTGATCGAAGAGGTGCTGTTTGATGCGCCAGCGGCCCTTGAGCCCCTGCAGCCGCACACTGTACGGCTGGCTGAAGCGTTGAATAAAAGCCGCTTCGCTGGAGAGCCAGGGGTTGTAGACCACCGTATTGCGCAGCAGCAGCTGGTAGTGCCCCTGGTGATGGAGCAGCAGCAGGTTTTTGTCGTGAAACAGGATCTCGCCGCGCAGCCGTCGCCAGAGCCACAGCACCCAGTAAACCGGGCGCGGCAGCCCGTGCAGATAGTGCAGCGCCAGGCTGGAGGTATCCAGCTTGCCGTTGGCGCGGGCTTCGCCCTGGAGGCCGGAGTTTAACCAGAAGCCCGCCAGCCAGACCTGGTCCGCGACCCCCAGCAGATTATCCATCAACAGCGCGCCGCGAAAAAAGCGCCCGTTGGTGTCCCGCGTATCGCCGGTCAGCGTATTCCACGAGAGCAGCCATAGCGGCAGGTTAAGCTGCCGTTGACGCAGGGCGCTGTGGATCTGTCGCAGCTTATGCGCCGGATAGTGCTCGCTGGAGGCCAGACTGCTGCTGTCCGCCTGAGCCAGATCCAGCCGTTCGTTGGCATCCGCCTGGCAGGCGAGAAAATCGGCTTCCGCCAGCAGCGGCGAGTGGAACAGCGGATCGTCCCCGGGCGCGCTGGCGGCAAAGCGGTGCCAGATCCCCAACTGCGGCTGCGGCAGCAGACGGTGAAGAACCTCGCGCTGCTGCCGCCAGGCGGCCTGGCGGGCCGCTTCGCTGGCCTGCGGCGACCAGTGCCAGACAAAGCGCCAGCTGCTGAGCGTCGTCAGTGGAAAATGGTTGGCGGCGAGTTGCAGGAAGCGCTGCAGCAGATCGCTGCGGGTGGTGACCCCGGTATGCAGGATCACCTACCAGCCCATCGCCGCCAGCCAGCTGAAGATCTGCTGCAGGTTGTACCAGCAAGCGTAGCCAGCCATCTGCGGATCGTCCCAGCCGGTGCCGAACAGGCGGCTGCTGAGAAAGGCATCGTTGATATCAATGGCATACACCGGCAGGGCGCGGTGCAACTGCTCCAGTTCGCGGCGCACGTCCTCCCGCAGCAGATCGTCCAGCTCGCGCACGGTCACCACCATCCGGGTATGGCGCAGCACCGCGGCGCGCGCCGGTCGCTGGTGCAGGTTGATCTCCCGGGTTTGCGGCGGATTGATCAACAGCGGCTGACTCTCCCGGTCGCGTTGTTCCGGCTCATTAAGGCGGGCGTAGAGCCGGTCCAGGGCCACCGGCTGCCAGCGATCGCCCTGCGGCGGGCGCGGTCGGCCCGGCTCCCGGGGGGACCGCTCGCGATACTGGCGCGGCGTCACCCCATGGTGGCGCTTAAACAGGTCGCTCATCATCCGCGTGCTGGCGAACCCCTGCTCGCGGGCAATTTGCTGAACGGGTTTGCGGGTGGTTAACAGCTGATCGGCAGCGTGGCGCAGGCGCAGCGCGGTGAGGTACTGAACAAAACTGACGCCAACCTCCTTGTGAAACAGGCGTGACAGCCAGGCCTCGGAGACAAACTCGGCGGCCGCCACCTCCTGTAAAGAGAGACGGCGCTGATAGTTGGCGTCGATCCGCGCCACTACGCTGGCTATCCTCCGGCTCCATTTTTCAGCATCGCGCCGTGGCGTGAAGGCAATGGGCTGGCTGAAGCGCGTGGCCAGCAGCAGCGCTATCTCACTCAGCCAACGGTTGGCCTCCAGCCGGTAATGGCCGGGATGATTGACCAGGCCGCTCACCAGCAGCTGGCGCATCAGGCGGCGCAGGCCGTCATCGGCATCGCGGGTGCGCGGCGATATCTGGTAGTCGACGGCAAAAAAGGCGTTGTCGAGGCGGGCCAGCCAGCTGGCGGAGAGGGTGAGGATCATCACCGCGTTGCCCCCGGCGCTGCGCAGGCTCCAGCGACGGTTGCGGTTAACGATCGCCAGCCCGTCGACGGCAAGCTGCTGCGGCGCACCTTCCGCCTCCGCCAGATTTACGCTCCCCTCCAGCACCCACAGCAGCGTCAGCAGATCGCTCTCCGGCTGGCTTAGCTGACGCACATCGCGCACGGTGACGCTAAAGTCGCCTGAATGCTGCTCCACATGGTTCTCCTCTGTAGACAAAAAGCAACCGGTTGTTTTTTGTCATAACCGATATGTATGAAAAACACTCATTCATTTCTCGTCAATATAAAACAAAAAAGCGCGCCTGAAAGCTGTTTCACCCGCATAAACTCGAAAGTGTCGTGCAAACACAACACAGGAATAACAAAAATGACACATCCGTTGCTTGAAGCCTTGCAGGTCAACGAGGCGCAATTTATTGCCTTACGTCGCCGGTTCCACCAGCAGCCGGAGATCGGCTTTGAAGAGCATCAGACCAGCAGCGAGGTCGCCCGACTGCTTGGCGAATGGGGATACGAGGTTCATCGCGGCCTGGCGGGCACCGGGGTGGTGGGTACGCTGCGCGTCGGCCAAGGAAAAAAACGCCTCGGCCTGCGGGCGGATATGGATGCCCTGCCGATGCAGGAGCGGAGCGGGAAGCCGTGGGCAAGCCAGGTTGACGGACGCTTTCACGGCTGCGGCCATGACGGGCACACCACCACGCTGCTCTACGCGGCTGAATATCTGGCGCGCACCCGCCAGTTTAACGGGACGCTGCAGCTGATTTTCCAGCCCGCGGAAGAGTTGCTGTACGGCGGGCGGGTGATGGTCGAGGACGGTCTGTTTGACCAGTTCCCCTGCGACGCCATCTTCGGCCTGCACAATATGCCGGGTCAGCCGCTGGGTAAAATTGGTCTGCGCGACGGGGCGATGATGGCCTCCTCCGATACGCTGCATATTGAAGTGAAGGGCGTTGGCGGCCACGGCGCGGTACCGGAGCATACGGTGGATGCCACGCTGGTGGCCTGCCATATTACCCTCGCGCTGCAGTCCATCGTCTCGCGCAATATCACCCCGTTTGAGCCAGCGGTCGTGACCGTCGGCAGCATCCAGGCCGGACATGCGCCCAATATCATTAACGATCATGTGTTGATGAAGCTCACGGTGCGCACCCTCAATGAGCAGGTACGCGAGACCGTGCTGCAGCGGATCCATGATATTGCCGTGGCTCAGGCGGAGAGCTTTAACGCCACGGCTACGCTGACCCACGTCAACGGCAGCCCGGTATTACGTAACGATCCGGCGGCCAACGCCATGGTGCGGGAGGTGGCCACAGCGCTGTTTGGCGCAGAGCAGGTGGGCGAGGTGAAGCCGTTTATGGGCAGTGAAGATTTCGCCTTCATGCTGGAGCAGCACCCCCACGGCAGTTATTTCACTATCGGCGCTGGCGACGAGCCGGATCGCTGCATGGTGCATAACCCGGGCTATGACTTCAACGACGCGCTGTTGCTTAGCGGCGCGGCGCTGTGGTGCGGCCTGACGGAACACTATCTGCGTTAATCACCGGAAACGGGAGGGCCATGCAATGAGCACTGTCACCGTAAGCGACACCCCCTATGTCGGCAGCGATCGTCTGCTGGTGGGGATTGTGCTGAGCGTTTTAACCTTCTGGCTGTTTGCCCAGTCGGTGATTAACGTCGTGCCGGCGATGAAAAGCAGTCTTGATATTTCTCTTGAGACCTTAACCCTGGCCGTCAGCCTCAGCGCGCTGTTCAGCGGCTGTTTCGTGGTGGCCAGCGGCGGCCTGGCGGACAAGTTTGGCCGCATGCGAATGACCACCCTCGGGCTGGGGCTGAGCATCGCCGGCAGCGCCATGCTGGTACTGGCCCAAGGGCCGGGGCTGTTCCTCGCCGGCCGGGTGCTGCAGGGGCTGTCGGCGGCGTGCATTATGCCGGCGACGCTGGCGCTGATTAAGACCTGGTACCAGGGGCGCGCGCGTCAGCGGGCGGTCAGCTTCTGGGTCATCGGCTCGTGGGGCGGCAGCGGCCTGTGCTCCTTCGTCGGCGGAGCTATCGCCACCGGCCTGGGCTGGCGCTGGATCTTTGTCTTTTCCATCGCCGTTGCCCTGGCGGCGCTGGCGTTACTGCGCGGCACGCCGGAGAGCCGCAGCGCCAGCGCCAGCCAGCAGAAGCTGGACGTTGGCGGCCTGCTGAGCCTTATCGCCGGGCTGGTGCTGGTGAATCTGTTTATCAGCAAAGGCCACGGCTGGGGCTGGAGCAGTCCGCTGTCGTTGAGCATGCTGGCGGGGGCGCTGATCGCTGGCGCGGTGTTTATTCGCAGCGGGCTGCGCAAAGGCGAGGCGGCGCTGATCGATTTTGCGCTGTTTCGCAACCGGGCGTACGGCGCGGCGGTGCTGTCGAACTTTCTGCTCAACGGGGCGATTGGCACCATGATGATCGCCAGCATCTGGCTGCAGCAGGGGCACCACCTGACGCCGCTGGAGAGTGGAATGATGACCCTCGGCTATCTGGTTACCGTACTGGCGATGATCCGGGTCGGCGAGAAGCTGCTGCAGCGCTACGGCGCCCGGCTGCCGATGATGGCCGGCCCGGTGCTGACCGCCATCGCCATCGGCCTGATATCCTGCACCTTTCTCGATAAGGCGCTCTATATCGGCGTGGTGTTCGGCAGCAATGTGCTGTTCGGCCTCGGGCTGGGCTGCTACGCCACGCCGTCAACGGATACGGCGGTGGCCAACGCGCCGGAGAACAAAATTGGCGTCGCCTCGGGGATCTACAAGATGGGCAGCTCGCTGGGCGGGGCGATGGGGATTGCCGTGACGGCGTCACTTTTCGCGCTGTTTTTGCCGCTCGGTATGGCCCATGCCGCCCAGTATGCCCTGTGGTTCAACGCCGCCTTATGCCTGGGGGCGATGGCGGTAAGCGCGCTGCTGCTGC
The DNA here is from genome assembly GCF_019753495.1 of Klebsiella sp. TF21-TM. Lineage (NCBI taxonomy): Bacteria > Pseudomonadati > Pseudomonadota > Gammaproteobacteria > Enterobacterales > Enterobacteriaceae > Klebsiella > Klebsiella sp. TF21-TM. The sequence continues at coordinate 189,022 of NZ_JAIJYL010000006.1, forward strand.
CGCGCGCCTCTCACAGCTGATGCTTTTTCAGCAGCGCGCGGAGCTGATGATAGGTTAAGCCCAACAGCTCCGCCGCCTGCTTCTGATGATACTTCGCCTGCTGCAGACTCCGCTGCAGCAGGCGTTTTTCCTGCTGTAGCTGAAAATCGCGGAGATCCAGCGGCAGGGCGGGCAGTTCGTCCCCGGACGCGGCCTCCGGCACGGAGGCGGCGGTCTGACGGAAAGGGTTGAGGATAATGGCGTCCAGTTCATGCTCGCTGTCGCCGTGGCGATAGACCGAGCGCTCGACGACGTTCTTCAGTTCACGAATATTTCCCGGCCAGCGGTAGCCGAGCAGCGTGGCGGTGGCTCGTTCGCTGAAGCCGGGAAACAGCGGCAGACCGAGCTCGCGGCACATCTGAATGGCAAACTGGTTGGCGAGCAGCATGATGTCGCTCTGCCGTTCGCGCAGCGGCGGGAGCTGCACCACGTCGAAGGCCAGACGGTCGAGCAGGTCGGCGCGGAAATGGCCTTCCTCCACCATCCGCGGCAGGTCGGCGTTGGTGGCGCACACCAGCCGGACGTTGACCTGCAGCGGCTGGCTGCCGCCCACGCGCTCCAGTTCGCCATATTCAATCACTCTTAACAGCTTCTCCTGCACCAGCATCGGGGCCGTCGCCAGCTCATCGAGAAACAGCGTCCCGCCGTCGGCGCGCTCGAAGCGTCCGGGATGGCGCTTGCTGGCGCCGGTGAAGGCCCCGGCTTCGTGGCCAAACAGCTCCGAATCGAGCAGGTTATCATTCAGCGCCGCGCAGTTCAGCGAGATAAACGGCCCCTGCCAGCGGGCGGAGAGGTAGTGCAGACGGTTGGCGATAAGCTCTTTCCCGGTACCGCGCTCGCCGATGACCAGCACCGGTTTGTCCAGCGGAGCCAGCCGGGAAACCTGTTCCAGCACCTCGAGAAAGCTGTTGGCCTCGCCCAGCAAATTATCCTTGTACTGCGCCATGATGAATTTCGCCATTAAGTAGTGTGATTAACCAGGTGACTGTAGCAATGCCCTGCCTGTTTCGCAACCACTCTGTTTAAAATCAATAAGATAAAAAGTTGGCACGCCATTTGTATTAGCTAAGCCACAGGTGAATGCCTGCAACCAGAACTATGAGGACTGAAATTATGGGTATTTTTTCTCGTTTTGCCGACATCGTGAACGCCAACATCAACTCCCTGCTGGAGAAAGCCGAGGACCCGCAAAAGCTGGTGCGTCTGATGATCCAGGAGATGGAAGACACGCTGGTTGAGGTACGTTCCACGTCGGCCCGCGCGCTGGCGGAAAAGAAACAGCTGACCCGTCGTATTGAGCAGGCGGTCGCCCAGCAGGCGGAATGGCAGGAAAAGGCCGAGCTGGCCCTGCGCAAAGAGAAAGAGGATCTGGCCCGGGCGGCGCTGATCGAAAAACAGAAGCTGACCGACCTTATTGCTCAGCTGGACCACGAAGTGCAGCTGGTGGATGAAACGCTGGCGCGCATGAAGAAAGAGATTGGCGAGCTGGAGAACAAACTCAGCGAAACCCGCGCTCGTCAGCAGGCGCTGGCGCTGCGTCATCAGGCGGCGAGTTCGTCCCGCGATGTGCGTCGCCAGCTGGACAGCGGTAAACTGGATGAGGCGATGGCGCGCTTTGAATCCTTTGAACGTCGCATCGATCAGATGGAAGCGGAAGCGGAGAGTCACCGCTTTGGCAAGCAGCAGACGCTGGATCAGCAGTTTGCCGAACTGAAAGCGGACGATGAAATCAGCGAGCAGCTGGCGGCATTGAAAGCCAAAATGAATCAGTCCAACCAGTAAGTACGATTGCGCGGCGCGGCGTTGCGCCGCGGCTCACCCCCTGTAAGGAGTACACATGAGCATGCTTTTTCTCGCCATTCCGTTGACGCTGTTTGTGCTGTTTGTTCTGCCGGTCTGGCTGTGGCTGCACTACAACAATCGCGGCGCCAACGGGACGCTGACGCAAAATGAGCAGCAACGGCTGCTGCAGTTGACCGATGACGCGAAGCGGATGCGCGAGCGCATTCAGGCGCTGGAAGCGATCCTGGATGCCGAACATCCGAACTGGAGAGACAAATAATGGCTGGACTGGATCTGAATAAAAAATTGTGGCGTATCCCGCAGCGCGGGATGGTCAAGGGCGTCTGCGCGGGTATTGCTCAGCATCTTGATGTCCCGGTGAAGCTGGTGCGCCTGATTACCGTGCTGGCGATGATTTTTGGCCTCTTTTTCTTCGTCCTGGTGGCCTACATCATTCTGACCTTCGCCCTGGACCCGATGCCGGACAGTGAGCTTTACGGCCACAAAGCGCCGAGCAATGGCGATCTGCTGGCCGCCGTGGATGCCGAACTGGCCTCCGGCGAACAGCGTCTGCGTGAGATGGAACGGTACGTCACCTCCGACACCTTCACGCTGCGCAGCCGCTTTCGTCAGCTGTAAATCCTGTTGTTAACGAGTGAGGCAACGCATGAATAGCAAATGGCAACGCGCCGGGCAGCAGGTTAAGCCCGGCCTGAAAATCGTCGGTAAGCTGGCGCTGCTGACCGCGCTGCGTTATGGCCCGGCGGGCGTTGCCGGCTGGGCGGTCAAATCGGTCGCGCGACGGCCGCTGAAAATGCTGCTGGCGGTGGCGCTGGAGCCGCTGCTCAGCCGGCTGGCCAACCGCGTCACGCGCGGGATGAAATAACGCCGCCGTGGGGAAGGCGCAAAAGGATTAACGTTCTCCTGCTTATCCCCGGCAGATAGCTTATGATGACGAGACACACCTTCAGGGCATAACGGACTGGCGATGAAGCGACTGAAAACTGAATTGAATGCGCTGGTCAACCGCGGGGTTGACCGGCATTTACGGCTGGCGGTGACCGGCCTGAGCCGCAGCGGCAAAACGGCGTTTATCACCGCGCTGGTCAACCAACTGCTGAATATTCACACCGGCGCCCGCCTGCCGCTGCTGAGCGCTGCGCGCGAAGAGCGACTGCTCGGCGTCAAGCGCGTACCGCAGCGGGACTTCGGCATTCCGCGATTCACCTACGATGAAGGGCTGGCCCAGCTGTACGGCCAGCCCCCCATGTGGCCAACCCCGACGCGCGGCGTTAGCGAGATCCGTCTCGCGCTGCGCTACCGTTCCAACGACTCCCTGCTGCGCCATTTTAAAGACACCTCCACGCTGTATCTGGAGATCGTCGACTATCCGGGCGAGTGGCTGCTCGATCTGCCGATGCTGGCGCAGGATTATCTGAGCTGGTCGCGGCAGATGACCGGACTCCTGCAGGGACAGCGTGCGGAGTGGTCGACCCGCTGGCGGCAGTTGTGCGCCGGGCTGGATCCGCTGGCCCCTGCCGACGAGGCACGGCTTGCCGAGATCGCCGCCGCCTGGACGGATTATCTACACGCCTGTAAGCGTGAAGGGCTGCACTTTATCCAGCCCGGACGCTTTGTCCTGCCCGGCGAAATGGCCGGCGCGCCGGCACTACAGTTTTTCCCATGGCCTGACGTCGATGCCGTCGGCGAAGCCAAGCTGGCGCAGGCCGATAAACACAGCAACGCCGGCATGCTGCGCGAACGCTACAAGTACTACTGCGAAAAGGTGGTGAAGGGGTTCTACAAAGAGCACTTCCTGCGCTTCGACCGACAGATTGTGCTGGTGGACTGCCTGCAGCCGCTGAACAGCGGGCCGCAGGCGTTTAACGATATGCGCCTGGCGCTGACCCAGCTGATGCAAAGCTTCCATTACGGGCAGCGCACCCTGTTCCGCCGGCTGTTTTCGCCGGTCATCGACAAGCTGCTGTTCGCCGCCACCAAAGCCGACCACGTCACGGTGGATCAGCACAGCAATATGGTGTCGCTCCTGCAGCAGCTGATCCAGGACGCGTGGCAGAATGCCGCCTTCGAGGGGATCAGTATGGATTGCCTGGGGCTGGCGTCCATTCAGGCGACCCAGAGCGGGCTGATTGAGCTGAACGGCGAGAAAATCCCCGCCCTGCGCGGCAATCGGCTGAGCGACGGCCAGCCGTTGACCATCTATCCCGGCGAGGTGCCGGCGCGCCTGCCGGGGCAGGCCTTCTGGCAGCAGCAGGGATTTCAGTTTGAAAACTTTCGTCCGCAGGTCATGGATGTCGATCGGCCCTTGCCGCACATTCGCCTCGACGCGGCGCTGGAATTTTTGATTGGAGATAAACTGCGATGAGCGAACCGTTAAAACCGCGGATTGATTTTGATGGCCCGCTGCAGGCGAAAAAAACGCCGCCGCTGAAAAGCGCCCGCGCCTTCGACCGACGGGAAGCCGACAACTTCGCGCCGGCGCTTCTGGTGACCGGCGAAGAGGAAGAGGGGGCGGCAGAGGCGGTGGTGGAATCGGTGCTGCGGCCGAAACGCAGTCTGTGGCGGCGGATGGTCAGCGCTGGCCTGGCGATCTTCGGCGTCAGCGTCGTGGCGCAAGGGGTGCAGTGGACCGCCAACGCCTGGCAGACGCAGGACTGGATTGCGCTGGGCGGCTGCGCTGCCGGGGCGCTGATCGTCGGCGCCGGCGTCGGATCGGTGGGCACCGAGTGGCGCCGCCTGTGGCGACTGCGCCAGCGCGCCCACGAACGCGATGAAGCCCGCGATATGCTGCACAGTCACGCGGTCGGCAAAGCGAAATCCTTCTGTGAGAAGCTGGCGCAGCAGGCGGGTCTGGATCAGTCGCATCCGGCGCTGCAGCGCTGGTATGCCGCCATCCACGAAACGCAAAGCGACCGGGAAGTGGTCAGCCTCTATGCCCAGCTGGTGCAGCCGGTGCTCGATGCCCAGGCGCGGCGGGAAATCAGCCGTTCGGCGGCGGAGTCGACGCTGATGATCGCCGTCAGTCCGCTGGCGCTGGTGGATATGGCGTTTATCGCCTGGCGCAATCTGCGGCTGATCAACCGAATTGCCACCCTGTACGGCATTGAGCTGGGGTATTACAGCCGCCTGCGTCTGTTTCGCCTGGTGCTGCTGAATATCGCTTTCGCCGGCGCCAGCGAACTGGTGCGCGAGGTGGGCATGGACTGGATGTCGCAGGATCTGGCGGCCCGGCTGTCGGCGCGCGCCGCGCAGGGCATCGGCGCCGGTCTGCTTACCGCCCGCCTTGGTATCAAGGCGATGGAGCTGTGCCGCCCGCTGCCGTGGATCGCCGATGATAAACCGCGGCTCGGCGATTTTCGTCGCGAGCTGATTGGGCAGCTGAAAGAGACCCTGCAGAAAAGCAAAACCAGTCCGGAGAAGTAACCTCCGCTCAGAGACATCGCCGGGCGGCGGTTTGGCCTTGCCCGGCCTGCGAGGTCGAGTCAAGGCTTGCGCACCTGCCGCGCCGCGGGCAATGTCCGGTCATACGCATTCCGCCGCCAGCCACTCGCTGAAGGCGCGAAAGCGCGGGCGCGAGCGGTTCTCCTGCGGACAAATCAGATCATAGCCAAAGGGAGATTCCGCCTCGTCTTCGGACAAGGCTACCAGTCTCCCGGTGGCGAGCAGCGGCTGGATCAGCGTTTTACGCCCCATCACGACCCCGAGTCCATTCAGCGCCATCTCAATGGCCAGCGAGTGGTTGTTCACCGCGTAATACCGGCCGTCAAAGGGTAACGCCTGTCCGCTTTGCTGGCACCACAGGCGCCATTCGGCAAACTGATCCTGCACGTCGGTGGATTCGCAGGCATGGATCCAGACGATCGCCGCCGCGTCACCGCCGCTCAGCGGGCGATACTGCCGGCGATACTCCGGAGAGCAGACCGGCAGCAAACTTTCCGCCATCAACCGTTGTTGATAAAGATCGGGATAGCGCGTGGCGCCGTAATAAATCGCGAGGTCCACCCGCTCCTCGTTAAAATCCATCACCCCGGCGCGGACGCGAAACTGTAGATTTAGTCCCGGCCACTGGGCCTGGAAGCGGGGCAGACGCGGCATCAGCCAAAGATGGGCCAGGGTCGGCGCAATACCAATATGCAGCGTGCCGCGCAGATCCTGTTCGCGAATATCCTCAATTTCATCGTTAATCGCCCGCAGCGAATGGCTCAACGTCGTCAGCAGGCGTTTGCCTTCCTCCGTCAGCGCCAGTTTACGCGTCATGCGAATAAACAGGCGAAACCCGATATGCATCTCCAGCTTGCGGATCCGATGGCTGACCGCCCCCTGGGTCAGGTTCATTTCATGCGCGGCGAGGGTAAAACTCAAATGGCGGGCGGTCACCTCAAAGGTCTGCAGCAGCGCAAGGATGCTTTGTTGTTCAAGCACAGGTTGTCTCCCTTATGCATTAATTTGCTTCATGCATAGACCGATTTAATTCGTTTGTTACGCCAGTTTGGCCGGTTTTAAATAGTTATATCGTAACTAAACCGAGGTATACCATGTCAGGACTCAAAATTGTGGTGATTGGCGGCGGCTCCAGCTACACCCCGGAACTGATTGAAGGTTTGCTTAACCGCTATCACGAGATGCCGGTCGCTTCGCTATGGTTGGTGGACATTGAAGAGGGCAGAGAGAAAGTCGAGATCATCGCCGGACTGGCGCGGCGAATGATCGCCAAAGCCGGGCTGATCATCGAGGTGGTGGCTACCCTGGATCGGGAGAGCGCCCTGCGCGATGCCGATTTCGTCTGCTCGCAGTTTCGCGCCGGCTGCCTTGACGCCCGCATCAGCGATGAACGTATTTCCCTCAAGTATGGCCTGATCGGCCAGGAGACCAACGGCCTTGGGGGCTTCGCCAATGCCTGCCGTACCATTCCCATCGCCCTGGCGATTGCTGCCGATATGGAACGACTCTGCCCTGACGCCTGGCTGCTGAACTTTACCAACCCGTCGGGGATGGTGACCGAAGCGATCCTGCGCCACAGTCGCATCAAAGCCGTCGGCCTGTGTAATGTGCCGGTGATTATGCAAAAAGGGGTGACCACCCTGCTGCAATGCGCTGACGAAAAGGAGGTAGTGATGCAGGTCGCCGGCCTGAACCACTTTATCTTCGTGCGCCAGATCCTGCACAAAGGAAAAGAGTGGCTGCCGGAGGTCATCGCCGAGATCAATGCCGGTCGGGATCCGCTGGTGCCGCGCAACATTCCGCCGTTCCGTTGGCCGTCACATCTCCTGCAGGGCTTAGGCATGATCCCCTGCGCCTATCTGCGTTATTACTACATGAAGGACGATCTGCTGCGTCAGGAGCTGGCGGAGGCGGGCGGCGAAGGGACCCGTGGCGAAGTGGTTAAGCAACTGGAAAAAACCTTGTTTGAACAGTACAGCGACCCGCACCTCGCGGTTAAACCGAAGGCGCTGGAGGGCCGTGGCGGTCAGTACTATTCCGAGGCGGCCTGCGAGCTGATGAATGCCATCTACAACGACAAGCGCATTATCATGCACGTCAACACGCGCAACAACGGCGCCATCAATGGCCTGCCGGATGACTGTGCGGTGGAGGTCAGCTCGCTGATCACCGCTTCCGGTCCGCTGCCCCTCAACGTGGCGCCGTTCCCTGACGATACCCTGCGTTTGCTGCAGCTGATGAAATCTTTCGAACAGCTGACCATCGAGGCCGCCATCACCGGCAACCGCCATACGGCGTGGCGCGCGCTGGTGCTGAATCCGCTGATTGTCAGCGGCGAGAAGCTCGAACAAGCGTTGGATGAAGTGATCGCCCATAACCGCCAGTGGCTGCCTGCCTTCCATGCTTAACCCCCAATTAACCGGCCGGATGGCCGGTTAATTGACCACTGACCGCCTGACTTTACGGCGCAACGCCCATTTTTCCGCCATGCTGTCAATAATTGTTGACAGTTAGCTTCCCGAAAGTCCATTCCTGGCCTATTATTCTCCGGTCATTGGCACTTTTAGGGTGAACACTCCCATGCGTCTTGAAGTCTTTTGTGAAGACCGCCTCGGTCTGACTCGTGAATTGCTCGATTTGCTGGTGCTGCGCGGCATTGATCTGCGTGGTATCGATATTGACCCTATTGGCCGTATCTACCTCAATTTTGCCGAACTGGAGTTCGCCACCTTCAGCAGCCTGATGGCGGAGATCCGCCGTATCGCAGGCGTGACAGACGTGCGCACCGTGCCGTGGATGCCATCCGAGCGTGAACATCTGGCGCTGAGCGCGCTGCTGGTGGCGATGCCGGAGCCGGTGCTGTCGCTGGATACCAAAGGCAGGGTCGAACTGGCCAACCCCGCCAGCTGCCTGCTGTTTGGCCAAAGCCAGGCGAAGCTGCGCAACCATCCGGTGGCGCAACTGATCGACGATTTTAACGTCCAGCGCTGGCTGGAAAGCAGCCCGCAGGAGACGCTGGCGGAGCATGTGGTGGTGAATGGGCAGAATTACCTGCTGGAAGTGACCCCGGTTTATCTGGAAGGGGAGCATAACGAGCGAGTGCTGACCGGCGCCGTGGCGATGCTGCGCTCAACCGTGCGCATGGGACGCCAGCTGCAGACCATGACCAGCCAGGACACCAGCGCCTTCAGCCAGATCCTCGCGGTGGGGCCGAAAATGCGCCACGTGGTGGAGCAAGCGCGTAAGCTGGCGATGCTCAGCGCGCCGCTGCTGATTGTCGGCGACACCGGCACGGGTAAAGATCTGCTGGCGCACGCCTGCCATCTGGCCAGTCCGCGGGCGGGCAAACCCTATCTGGCGCTCAACTGCGGCTCCATTCCCGAGGACGCCGTTGAGAGCGAGCTGTTCGGTGACGCGCTGCAGGGCAAAAAAGGCTTCTTCGAGCAAGCTAACGGCGGCTCGGTGCTGCTGGATGAAATTGGCGAGATGTCGCCGCGAATGCAGACCAAACTGCTGCGCTTCCTCAACGACGGCACCTTCCGCCGCGTCGGCGAGGATCATGAAGTGCACGTCGATGTGCGGGTGATCTGCGCGACGCAGAAAAACCTGGTCGAGCTGGTGCAGAAAGGGCTGTTCCGGGAAGATCTTTACTATCGCCTCAATGTCCTGACGCTGTATCTGCCGCCGCTGCGCGACTGCCCGCAGGACATTATGCCGCTGACGGAGCTGTTCGTGGCGCGCTTTGCCGATGAGCAGGGTATCCCCCGACCGAAGCTCTCCGCCGATCTCAGTACGGTGCTCACCCGCTACAGCTGGCCCGGCAACGTCCGCCAGCTGAAGAATGCGGTCTATCGCGCGCTAACCCAGCTGGAAGGATTCGAGCTGCGTCCGCAGGACATTTTGCTGCCGGACCACGACGTCGCCTCGCTGCCGGTGGGCGAGGAGGCCATGGAAGGATCGCTGGACGATATTACCCGCCGCTTTGAGCGCTCGGTATTGACCCAGCTCTATCGCAGCTACCCCAGCACCCGTAAGCTGGCGAAGCGGCTGGGGGTGTCGCATACCGCCATCGCCAATAAGCTGCGCGAATATGGTTTGAGTCAGAAAAAGGGCGACGAATAATCGCTGAACGCCGGCGACGCTCGTCGCCGGTATCCCGGCCTGCAAAGCGGGCTAAACCTGTATATACTGGTTTTTTAATCCTTTTTCCGGGGTGGTGCATATTGGCGTCGCGTCGCGCGATCGGGCAATGGCTGACATTGCTGCTGCTCTCAATTCTCTTTTCCTCGCTGCTGTTACGCATTCATCTGCCGGCAGCGCTGCTGCTGGGGCCGCTGATTGCCGGTCTCATTTTGAGCCTGCGCGGGGTGAAGCTGAGGATCCCCCGCGCCTGTTATCTGGCGGCGCAGGCTATCGTCGGCTGTATGATCGCCCGCGCCATTAACCCCTCCGTTTTTGGCGTGCTGTTCAACAACTGGGCGCTGGTGCTGGCGATCCTGTTAACGACCCTGGCGATCAGCGGCCTCACCGGCTGGCTGCTGGTCCGCTACAGCGCGCTGCCGGGCGCCACCGGCGCCTGGGGAAGCTCTCCCGGCGGGGCGTCGGCAATGGTAGTGATGGCTCAGGAGTACGGGGCTGATGTACGCCTGGTGGCGCTGATGCAGTATCTGCGAGTGCTGTTTGTCGTCGGCGCGGCGGCGCTGGTGGTGCGCTATGCCCTGGGCAACGAGGCGCAAACAATGAGCCAGGCTATCGTCTGGTTTCCACCGTTGACCCTTCATTTCCCTTTAACGCTGCTGCTGACAGCGGCGGGCTGCTGGCTGGGCGTGCGGCTGCGCATTCCTTCCGGCGCCATGCTGCTGCCGATGCTGCTCGGCGCGCTGGCCCAGGGGGGCGGCTGGGTGATGCTGGAGCTGCCGGAGTGGCTGCTGGCGATGGCCTACGCGGTGCTGGGCTGGACGGTGGGACTGCAGTTTAACAAGGCGGTGTTTCTGTTGGCCCTGAAGACGCTGCCGCAGATTATCGCCTCCATTCTTGGGCTGATCCTGATGTGCGCCCTGATGGCGCTCGGCCTGACCCACATTCTGCAGATGGATTTCATGACCGCCTATCTGGCCACCAGCCCTGGCGGACTCGACACGGTGGCGATTATCGCCGCCGGCACCCGGGCGGATATGTCGTTTATTATGGCGCTTCAGACGCTGCGGCTGTTTACCATCCTGCTGACCGGCCCGGCGATGGCGCGGGCTATTTCCCGCTATGCGCCGCGGCAATAAAAAGCCCCCGCAGAGCGAGGGCTGAGTACATAGCATGTCCGCAGGCGCGATGCCCCCGGGCAGTCTGTTATCAGGCTTTCAGGGCGGCCAGCGCGGCGTCGTAGTCCGGCTCTTCGGTGATTTCGTTCACCAGCTGGCTGTAGACAACCTGATCGTTTTCATCGATAACGACCACCGCGCGAGCGGCCAGGCCCGCCAGCGGACCGGCGGCGATGGCGACGCCGTAGTCAGCGAGGAACGAGGCGCCGCGCAGCGTGGAAAGGGTCACCACGTTGCTCAGGCCTTCCGCGCCGCAGAAGCGGGACTGGGCGAACGGCAGGTCAGCGGAAATGCACAGCACCACGGTGTTGTCCAGTTCAGCGGCCAGCTGATTGAATTTACGCACTGATGCGGCGCACACGCCGGTATCAATGCTCGGGAAAATATTCAGTACTTTACGTTTGCCGGCGTACTGGCTCAGCGCGACGTCAGAGAGATCTTTGGCGACCAGCGTAAACGGCTGCGCTTTAGCGCCTGCCTGCGGAATGGTGCCCTGAACAGAAACGGGGTTGCCCTGGAAATGCACGGTTTGTGACATGGTTATCTTCCTGTTTACATATAGTTAACGTCGCGAGTAGTGTATGACATCCGCCAGCTACACGGCAAACCCTATTTAACATTTACCAGAGAGGACAAGGGAATGCGCAACGTGCGAGTGTATGAGGAAGCCTGGCCGCTCCACACCCCCTTTGTGATCGCCCGCGGCAGCCGCAGCGAGGCAAAAGTGGTGGTGGTGGAACTGGAAGAGGACGGTGTGAAAGGGGTGGGGGAATGCACCCCGTATCCCCGCTATGGCGAGAGCATCGCTTCGGTCATGGCCCAGGTGATGGCGATCGGCGAGCAGCTGGAGGCGGGACTTACCCGCGAACAGCTGCAGCGGCTGCTGCCGGCAGGCGCCGCGCGCAATGCCATTGACTGCGCCCTGTGGGATCTGCAGGCGCGGCGCGAAGGCAAAACCTTGCCCCAGCTGCTGGGGGTGACGTTGCCAAACCGGGTGATCACCGCCCAGACGGTGGTCATTGGCACGGCGGATCAGATGGCGGCCAGCGCCGCGGCGCTGTGGCAGAAGGGCGCTCAGCTGTTGAAGGTGAAGCTCGACGACCGGCTGATCAGCGAGCGGTTAATCGCTATCCGTCAGGCGGCGCCGGAGGCTACGCTGATTGTCGACGCCAATGAATCCTGGCACAGCGAGGGGCTGGCGGCGCGCTGCCAGCTGCTGGCGGACCTCGGCGTGGCGATGCTTGAGCAGCCGCTCCCTGCCGACGCCGATGCGGCGCTGGAAAATTTCGTCCATCCGCTGCCGATTTGCGCCGACGAGAGCTGCCATACCCGGGAGAGCCTGCCCAGGCTGCGCGGACGCTATGAGATGGTCAATATCAAACTGGACAAAACGGGCGGCCTGACCGAAGCGCTGGCCCTCGCCGAGGAGGCAGAACGACAGGGCTTTGGACGGATGCTGGGCTGTATGCTCTGCACCTCGCGCGGGATCGCCGCCGCGCTACCCCTGGCGCCGCTGGCGCGCTTCGCCGACCTCGACGGCCCGACATGGCTGGCGGTGGACGTCGAGCCGGCGCTGCGGTTCAGCACCGGCGTGCTTCATCTTTAAGCCTGCCAGCGCAGCAGGTCGGTCATCGCCGGCAGGTAACGCTCGGTTGCCTCGTCGGCGGAGACCGGCGGGAACTCAGCGGTAATGCAGGGGAGTCCGATATCAGCGCACCAGCTGCCAAAGGAACCTGGGGTGTCGTAGCCCACGCTGCCGACCAGCGGTAGTGAGAAGGCGTCGGCCAGCCAGTGTCCCAGCGGGCTGTGTCCCGGGTCTTCGATGCAGGCCAGCGGATCGTGAAAGGAGACCACCCACGCCGGATGGATCTGATGGATCAACTGACACAGGGCCTGGGTCTCTCGCTCCGAGCCCGGCTGTTCGCCGGTCAATAACACCACGTCTCGTTCCGTCGCCGCGCTGTTCCAGCGGTACACCGTTTCCCCTTGTCTCCAGTTAGCGGCCGGAAAGTTACGGTTGAGGTCAACGCCGCGGGCGTTGGCGCGCAGCCCGAGCTGACAGCCGTCAGGATTGACCGTCAGCACCACGTGGTGGCGGCGCAGCTCCGGCTTCAGGGTGCGCAGGGCGCAGGAGAGGGTCACAATCGACGAATTCTCATCGCCGTGGGTGCCGGCAATAATCAGGCCGCTGCGGCTGTCGGCCATCGGCGCAGGAAACCACAGCAGCGGCGCGCCCAGTTCCGAGCTGCCGTACTGCCGGGTCCCCGGCGGAAAGTCGCCGCGCTGCGGGCGAGGACGTGAAATAGACATAGGGCTTCCTGTGTGTCGTTATTATGTAGTGTTGGCGAAAAGCGTGCTGGAATCAAACCCATTCCCTGAGGCGTGAAATCCGACGGCACATCAATTTTCTATCATATGTTGTTTGCAATTTCAGGTGATGAAACAAATAATTATCGCTCTGTTGGCGGTGTTTTTTTCTCATTTTAAAGGGGATCTTATGAAGTATCCTGTCGCTTTGACATGCGGCGCGCTGTGGTTAGCCAGCGTATCTTCTCTGGCCTGGGCGGCGGACGTACCGCCGGGCACGGTACTGGCGGAAAACCAGCTGTTAGTGCGCCATATCAAAGATGAACCCGCCTCGTTAGATCCCGCTAAAGCGGTGGGCCTGCCGGAAATCCAGGTGATCCGCGATCTGTTTGAAGGTTTAGTCAATCAGGATGCGAAAGGCAACCTGATCCCGGGCGTGGCGACCCGCTGGCAGAGCAACGATAACCGCGTCTGGACCTTTACCCTGCGCGATAATGCCCGCTGGTCCGACGGCACGCCGGTCACCGCTGAGGACTTCGTCTATAGCTGGCGGCGTCTGGTGGACCCGAAAACCACCTCGCCGTTCGCCTGGTTTGCCGCGCTGGCGGGGATCGCCAACGCGCAGAACATCATTGACGGCAAAGCCGCGCCGGAGACCCTGGGGGTCACCGCCGTCGACGCCCACACCCTGCGGGTGCAGCTGGATAAGCCGCTGCCGTGGTTCAGCAACCTGACCGCCAGCTTTGCCTTCTACCCGGTACAAAAGGCGAACGTCGACAGCGGGGCAAACTGGACGCGGCCCGGCAGCCTGGTGGGCAATGGCGCCTATGTTCTGAAAGATCGCGTCGTGAATGAAAAGCTGGTAGTGGTGCCCAACACCCACTACTGGGATAACGCCAAAACGGTGATCCAGCAGGTCACCTTTGTGCCGATCAACCAGGAGTCCGCCGCCACCAAACGCTATCTGGCCGGCGATATCGATATCACCGAATCTTTCCCGAAAAATATGTATCAGAAGCTGCTGAAGGATATTCCGGGGCAGGTGTATACCCCGCCGCAGCTGGGCACCTACTATTACGCCTTTAATACCCAAAAAGGGCCGACGGCGGACGAGCGGGTGCGACTGGCGCTGAGTATGACCATCGATCGCCGGGTGATGGCGGAGAAGGTGCTGGGGACCGGGGAAAAACCGGCCTGGCGCTTTACCCCGGACGTAACGGCGGGCTTCACGCCGCAGCCGTCGCAGTTTGAGAGCATGAGTCAGGCTGAGCTTAATGCCCAGGCGAAAGCCCTGCTGGCTGCCGCTGGCTATGGCCCGAATCGTCCGCTGAAGCTGACGCTGCTGTATAACACCTCTGAGAACCACCAGAAAATTGCCATCGCGGTGGCGTCGATGTGGAAGAAAAACCTCGGCGTGGAAGTGAAGCTGCAGAACCAGGAGTGGAAAACCTATATCGACAGCCGTAACACCGGCAATTTCGACGTGATCCGCGCCTCGTGGGTGGGAGACTACAACGAGCCGTCCACCTTCCTGTCGCTGCTGACCTCCACCCACAGCGGAAATATCTCCCGCTTTAACGATCCGGCATACGACAAAATCCTCGCCCAGGCGGCGGTGGAAAATTCAGCCAAAGCGCGTAACGACGATTACAACGCGGCGGAGAAGATCATTATGGTCAAAGCGCCGATTGCGCCGATCTATCAGTACACCAACGGTCGGCTGATTAAGCCGTGGCTGAAAGGCTACCCGATCACCAACCCGGAAGATGTGGCCTATAGCCGTACCATGTATATCGTTAAACACTGATGCGTACTGGCCTCCTGCTCAGGGCAGGTAGCCATAGCTGAACCCGGAGCTGGCGCGGATTACGGCGCCAGTTTCTCCTGCTCACCTTCTCCCGCCACAGTAGAAAGCATCACTTTTCTGGTAGTATGGCCGACTGAAACCAGGTCTAACCCTCTGAAAGCGAAGCATCAGAAGATCTCATCCGCTGGGTTTTTGTCATGATGCTCAACGTATTCGGCAATCATACCATCCGGATGCTGAACCAGCATGTTCCAGCCGGTTGGCACGATCTTCACCGGGTTGATAATCGTTGCTCCGGTGGAAGGCAGATGTTTCTCCCAGGCGGAAATGTCGTTGACCAGGAAAGTGGCCTCGGTAGCGCGAAAAGGCGCCAGGCTTTTCTCGGTTCCGCCGATTAAAAGCACCGAACCCACCTGCGCCAGTTTGAGGTCGTATTCGGGATAGTCGAAGCGCAACCTCGCCTTCTGCGCGAAGAGGTTTTCATAGAACGAAACGGTTTCTTCATAACAGCTCAGCAGCACGCATCGACGGATCAGAATATTGAGGACTTTCATTACGCCTCCTTTGCCATTGACGTAGCGATAGCCTGGCAGTCCTGAGGTGGAATGCAATGCTTAAGCGTTTTAGAGGTATTTCAAGAACAGGCGTGGGTAGGCGAAGAAAAAGGGTTTGCGCAGCAGGGAAATATGCGTTGTTTAACTTGTTACGAAGCGGTGCTGTATTATAACTTTATAATCAAATAGGCAAGTCGCAAAATTAATACTGATATAAGATCATTTCCGCCTTGCATGACAATTTGCATAGTTCGGAATTAAGCGAAAGCTCTGAGCTCAGCCCCCTCCGCCAACCGATACCTGCTACGCGCAGGCAACCTCTGCTATATTCGCAATGTATCAATAACCGCTCTCAGCGCGGGCGACACATTGCGGTGCGGGTAATAGAGAAATGAACCTTCCAGACGCTGGCTATAACGTTGGAGCACCCGGATAAGCGTGCCCTGCGCTAGATCGTCGGTAATCAGTTCTTCCGGGACATAGGCCAGCCCCAGACCGAGCCTGGCCGCTTTGGCTTCCATATAGCTATCGGCGAAAGCCCACTGTCCCTGCGGCGGATGAGTGATTTTTTTGCCATCCACGTTAAGTTCCCAGGCGTAAAGGCTGCCGTCGCCAAACTGATAAGCGATGCAGGGGTGGACGACTAAATCGGCGGGCGTTTGTGGAAAGCCGTAGCGTCGAAAATGTTCCGGTGTACCCACCACCGCCATCTCCATATCGGGAGAAATGCGCACCGCAATCATGCCACTTCCGACTTCCGGGCCCAGACGTACGCCCGCATCGAATCGCTCCGCAATAATATCGACAAACCGGCTTTCGCTGATCAGTTCCAGTCTGATATCGGGATAGCGTTGTTTAAATACTGCCAGCTTCGGCAGCAGGACTTTATCAATGGCATGCTGGCTGGCATTGATGCGTACCGTACCGGAGGGCGTTTGACGATAGTGGGCCAGCGTGGCGAGTCCCATATCTAAGGCGTCGAAACCGGATTCGACATTGTGATAGAGCTGTTCACCCGCCTGAGTGAGCGACAAACGGCGGGTGGTGCGCACCAGAAGCTGAACGCCCAGGCGCTCTTCAAGTTCACGAACCGCACGGCTGATCCCGGACTGCGCCAGGCCGAGTCGTTGCGCTGCGGCGGTAAAACTGCCTTCCCGCACCACCTGCATAAACAGATAAAGGTCATTATAGTTTTCTCGTTTCGCCATTCTACCGCCTCGTAATCCGCATGCCATTTAGAACAATATGGTATTAATCTTAGCATTTTTCACCCACTAATCAGCACTATTACTGCTGGCTACACTAAGCCCACGACAACAAAGCGCAGCAGCGTTGTCTACTGGAGAATTGCATTGATCACGTTTATTTAGGGGACTTTGATGACGGTTTTCACCAAAAAACTGACAGCCGCGATACCTGCCATGCTGCTTTGCGCCTCAATAAGTGGAGTCACAACGATGAGTTATGCTGATACGACTAACCCGAATACGCCTGTCTCTTTGATTGAAAAATGGGACAAAACATTTCCTGAGAGCGTGAAAGTGGATCATCGTAAGGTGACCTTCCACAACCGCTACGGGATTATCTTAGCAGGAGACCTCTACTTGCCGAAGGATCGCGGCGACCGCAAACTGGCCGCCATTGCCGTTAGCGGTCCTTTCGGCGCGGTAAAAGAGCAATCCAGCGGCCTGTATGCCCAGACGTTGGCCGAGCATGGGTTTGTCACCCTGGCGTTTGACCCATCCTATACGGGTGAAAGCGGTGGCTACCCACGTAATGTGGCCTCGCCGGACATCAATACCGAGGATTTCAGTGCCGCGGTGGACTTTCTGGGCCTGCAAAAAGAGGTGGATCGCCACCGTATCGGTTTGCTCGGCATTTGCGGATGGGGCGGTATGGCCTTAAACGACGCGGCGATGGATACGCGCGTCAAAGCGGTGGCGACCAGCGTCATGTATGACATGAGCCGCGCGATGGGGCATGGAGTCGGCGATGGCAAAGACCGCTACACGACCGCCGACCGCCGAGCGGTACTGCAGTACCTGAACGCGCAGCGCTGGAAGGATGCGGTAAACGGCACTTTCGCCCCCGGCGGGCATGACATTTATGTTGATGATAAAGGCAACGTCAGCGCTGCCGATCGTATTTTGCCGGAAACCTTGCCCGCCAATCCCAATCCGGTCCTGAAAGAGTTCTTCGATTATTACCGTATGCCGCGTGGTTTCCATCCGCGTTCGGTTAATTCAACCGGGGCATGGAATGCGACGATGCCGCTGTCGTTTATGAATATGCCGCTGCTGAATTATGCCGGCGAAGTGACTATTCCGACGCTTATCGTGACTGGCGAAAAAGCCCATTCTCGCTATTTTGCCGAAGCTGCCTATAAGGCTATTGGCAGCAACGAGAAAGAACTGGTGATTGTCCCTGGCGCAAACCATGTCGATCTTTATGACAACGCCGCAGGCAAAATTCCCTTTAGTCAGTTTGAGCAGTTCTTTAAAACCAACCTGAAATAGATCTCCGGTGCCGGAGACATCCCCAAAGCCGCCACGCGCCTGCGGGCGGCTTTGTATTGTCGGAGATAAACAATGACTGCATTAAGTAACACCCGGGCACACTGGAGCGGCGTCCTGGCGATGACGCTCTGCGTATTTGTACTCATTGCCTCAGAATTTATGCCGGTCAGCCTGTTAACGCCCATCGCTGGCGATTTAGGCGTCACCGAGGGATTAGCCGGTCAGGGCATTGCCATTTCAGGCGCGCTGGCGGTGCTGACCAGCCTGACCATTTCTCGCCTTGCGGGAGCACGGGATCGTAAATACTTTCTGTTAGCGCTCACGGCGCTGATGGCGGTCTCGGGAATGATGATTGCCCTGGCGTCCAGCTATCCAGTTTATATGCTGGGCAGGGCGCTCATTGGGATCGTCATCGGCGGCTTCTGGTCTATGTCGGTCGCAACAGCCATTCGCCTGGTGCCGCAACGTCAGGTCCCCCGCGCATTGGCCATCTTTAACGGCGGCAACGCGCTGGCCACCGTTGTGGCAGCGCCGCTGGGCAGCTACCTGGGGGCCACCGTCGGCTGGCGCGGCGCCTTTTTATGTCTCATCCCGCTGGCGATGGTGGCCTTCGTCTGGCAATGCGTTAGCCTGCCGTCGATGAAAAGCCAGCGCACACCACAGCCGCAGGGAACCGTGCTGGGTTTGTTCCGCCGCTCGACGGTATTCCTTGGGTTGCTGGCCTGCGGGCTGTTTTTTATGGGGCAGTTTACCTTATTTACCTATGTGCGACCGTTTCTGGAGACCGTGACCCGAGTCAGTTCCTCTGGTCTGTCCCTGATATTGCTGGCGATGGGTACCGCCGGTTTTGTCGGCACGCTGCTTATTTCGAGCGCGCTGAACGCCCGGTTTTATCCGACGCTGGTGGCTATCCCTTTGGTCATGGCCGCGATTGCCGGAACGCTTCTGCTGGCCGGACACCACCCGGGATCAGTCGCCGTACTGTTAAGCCTGTGGGGCCTGCTGGCGACGGCCGCACCCACCGGCTGGTGGACGTGGATTGCGCGGACGCTGCCCGAGGATGCGGAGGCGGGCGGTGGTCTGATGGTCGCCGTTATCCAGCTATCGATTGCCCTCGGGTCAACGGCAGGCGGCCTGGTGTTTGATATCCTGGGATGGCGCAGCAATTTTGCACTGAGCGGTCTGTTACTGCTGGCGGCGGCAGGGGCGACTTTTCTGCTCTCTGCCAAAATCAGCTCATCTCAGCGCACGCCGATTAATGAGCTGGATGCATAAGTCAAATCACAAATGACAGGGTAATCACGGCGACGTTTATGGCCTACCATGATGGTTAAACAAGATGAGGGATGACCATGGAATATTGCGTATTAAGTAACAACCGTAAAATGCCGATGCTGGGTTTTGGCGTTTTTAAGGTGACCGATAAAGCAGAGTGTAAGCGGTCGGTGCTGAACGCCATTCGCACCGGCTACCGCCTCATCGATACCGCCGCCGTCTACGATAACGAAGATGCGGTGGGGGAGGCCGTTCGCGAAGCCATCGCCGAAGGTCTGTGTACCCGCGAGGCGCTGTTTATTACCTCCAAACTGTGGGTTCAGGACATGGCCAACGCCGGAATGGCGAAAGCCGGGATTGCCGCGTCCTTAAAAAAATCCGGGCTGGAATACTTCGATCTTTATCTGTTGCATCAGGCGATGGGCGATTATTTCAGCGCCTGGCGCGCGCTGGAGGAGGCTTATGAAGCCGGTACCCTCAAAGCGATCGGCGTATCCAATTTCTACGCCCATGTGTTAGCTAACTTCTGCGAAACCGTCAGAATCAGGCCGATGGTGAATCAGGTCGAACTGCATCCTTATTTCGCCCAGCCCGCGGCGCTGGAAACCATGAAGCACTATCATGTTCAGCCGGAAGCCTGGGCGCCGTTAGGCGGTGGCAGACATAATCCGTATGAAGAGGCCATGCTGCAGGAGATTGCCGATGCCCACCAAAAAACCGTTGCTCAGGTGGTCCTGCGCTGGAACGTGCAGCGAGGCGTCACGGTCATTCCTAAATCCACCCGCCAGGAGCGTATTGAAGAGAACTTTGCCATCTGGGATTTCTCGCTCACTGCGCGCGAAATGGCGCAAATTAGCGATCTGGATTTAGGTTACGTTGGCGAAGCAGTGAAACACTTTAACCCTGAATTCGTTCGCGGCTGTCTGGGGGTGAAAATCCACGACTGATCGTGGCTCAGCGTGAAGCCTGCTTCATTTAGCTGCCTGCGCCGCGGCGACGGGTTCGGTATGCTGGTTAGCGCCCACGCGTGTGCCGCGACGGTTGTCGATGCGGTAGTCGACCGTCACGGGCTGCGGGCCGGCAGGGGTGACGGTCAGCTCCCTGATCATCTGGCCGGCGTCCGGTTGCAGGGTCAGCGTGGTTTCCCCCTGAGCGAGCATCTGGCCATTTTGCCTGACCTGCCAGGTCAGGCGACAATCCTCGCAGGCCGTCCAGGTATCGTTAATCGCCCACAGGCGCACCGTCGCCGGGCTGCCCTGACGCCAGCTGGCGGTCACCGGCTCGATGGATGGCAGGATCGGCTGATAGGCGCGCTGCAGGGCATAGTAACCCGCCTTCGGCTGGCGCAGATAATCCACCACCCCCCAGTTGATGGAGGGCCATGTCTCGACAAACATAAAGTGGAACAGGGCGGTCACCGGCTGATAACGTTGGCGGCGATAGCTCTCCGCTGCCAGCGCCACCAGCCTGGCCTGATACGCCTGGGTGTTTTCAATCATCTCCTGAATAGTGTTGCCTCGTGGAATACCGGCAAATTTAAAGGTCTGGAAAGGCTGAAAATTATGGTACTTCCATCGCACCCAGCCGGGGTCGTCGGCGGCGGTGGTTTTCGGCCACAGCAGACGGGCCGGGATAATGGTCTTCAGGGTGGAGAGGCGGGGCAGCGCCTGGGCGCCAAACTCGGAAATAATCCCGGTTTTCGCCGGGGAGAGCAGGTCGCGCAGGGTGCCGAAATACCAGCCCGCCCAGTAGTGCTCTTCAACAGCGGAAAAGCGATGCACGATGCGGGAGGTATCTTCCGCCAGCGCATCGCCCACCCGCTGCGTCAGGGTCTGGTTTAAGGTTTTACGCCAGTCGGGGAAGCGTTTCTCCATCCACGGCGAGTTCCACGGCGGCTCGTTGTGACCGCCCCAGACAATAATCGCCGGCGAATTGCCGAACTGGTCCATCATCGCCCGGGTCTGGCGCACCGCGTTATCGGCAAAGGCGACGCTGTCATCATAACCCCACTGCAGCGGAACATCCTGCCAGATCATCAGCCCCATCTCATCGGCCACCTCATACAGCGCACGGCCCGCCACGTGGCCATGAACGCGGATGGCGTTGGCGTTCATGGCCGTGACTAGCCTGAAATCCCGGCGATATTTTTTCCGCGTCATGGTGCTCAGCCACGGCGAGCCAATATAGTTGCTGCCCTTGATGAACAGCCGTTTGTCATTGATGCGCCAGCCCTGATTGTCCGCCAGCGCTTCCACCTTACGTAATCCGGTGCGGGTGACGGCGGTATCCATGATCCCCCGGTTATCCGCGAGGGTGGCGCGCACCCGGTAGAGGTTAGGTTTGCCAGCACCCACGGGCCACCAGAGCTTTGCTGAGGGCATGGGCAGCGAGACGCGCAGGACGCCTGCGGTGTTCTCCAGGGTGACCGCGAAGGCCTGTTGAAAACGCGGGCCGGAAAAATTGTCCGGGGTGGCCGTCAGGCGCAGCGTGACGGGGCCGGGGGTCACGGCGCGATAGCGGATTTCGGCACGCAGAATGGGCTGCTCCAGCCCCTGTCGCCAGTCCGGACGCAGGATCACCTCGTCGAGGGTGACGCCGCGGCTCAGATGGAGCTTCACCGGCGCCCAGATCCCCCCGGAATTGGCATCCTGCCCCTGAACCGACCAGGCGCCGCCCGGGCGGGTATCGTGCTGGTTCAGGATCCCTTTCATCAGCGTTTTGTGCAGCGGCCAGATCGTTTGCGGGTCTTCATAGGGGCTGTCGACCCGCACGGCGAGCTGATTATGGCGGCGAACGACCCCGGTGATGTCCACCGGGAAGCGCTGAAAATACCCTTCGTGCCGGGCCAGCGTCTTGCCGTTGAGCGCCACCTCGGCAAAGTAATCGACGCCGTCAAACACCAGGGTGGCCATGGCGTCCGGCGTCAGGCCATGCAGGGTAAACTGATGGCGATACCACAGGGCGCCCTGATGATCGTATCCGGCGCTGTACCAGTTTGCCGGTACCCGCAGCGTGCGCCAGTCGCCATCCGAAGCCTGCGCGCCGTCGAAGGCGCTGTCGTTGGCGTCATGCACCCGCCATTGTCCGGCCAGTGACCAGGTCACCGGCGCTGAGCCGGCGTGCGCCAGCGGCAGGCAAACCACCAGCAGCAGAAGACGTCTAGCGATCACGGGGAGCCTCCTGCATTCTGCGCCGCAGCCACAGGTGGCAGCCCGCAATCGCCTCGGCCAGCGTGTCTTGCAGGTCGCCCGGCACGCTCTGGTCGGGCGAGGCTGCCTGGGTCTCCAGTTGCTGGAGCACCCCGGAAAGGCGCTGAAAGCCAAGGGTGGCCGCCTCGCCGCGCAGTTTGTGGGCGGCGCGACGCCACGTCTCCCGGTCATTAGCGTTAATGGCGTGGGTAAGGGCGGCGGCGGCAGCGTCAAGCCCAGCAGCGAAGAGCCCCAGCAGCTCCTCGACCAGCTCAGGATCGCCGGCGCACTGTTTCAGCAGGCGGGCCTCGTCCGGCAGGCCTTGCTCTTCCTCCGGACCGCTATCTTCCGCCGCGCCGACGCGGGCGATGGCCTCCCGTAGCGCCTCCTGGCTCACCGGTTTGGCGATATAGCCGTCAAAGCCCATCGCCAGACAGCGCTCTCTATCGCCCTGCATCGCGTGGGCGGTCATAGCCATCGCGGGCTGGTGCTCCCGGCCGAGCGCCTGCGTCTCTTCACGCAGCAGGCGGATGGCGGTTTCACCGTCCATCTCCGGCATTTGCAGATCGATCAGCAGGAGATCCCAGCGGTCGGCGCGCCAGCGCGCCAGCGCCTCCCGGCCGTTGTTCACCACCTCGCAGCGGTGACCAAGCTGTTCCAGCAGCCGTCTGGCGACCTTCTGATTAACCAGATTGTCCTCGGCCAGCAGGATATGCAGCCCGGCCTGCTCTCTGACCGGTTCCGCAACGGGGGCTGGCGCTGTCGCCGCCACCGGCGTGGGAACCAGAATGCCGGCGATAACCTGATGCAGTTCGCGCTGCGCCACCGGTTTATGCAGATAATGGGCAATGCCGATGCGCTTGAGCATATTGGCGTCAAAATGGCGGCTCATGGAGCTGAGCATAATAATCTGGCTTTGCCGGGCCTCGGGCAGGGCGGAAAGCTCCAGCGCCAGGGATACGCCGTCCATATCCGGCATCTGCGCGTCCAGCAGGATCAGCGGCCAGGGCGGCCCTTCGGCGGCCCGGCGTAGCGCCTCGCCGGCGTTGTCCACGCAGCTTGGCATCAGCCCCATCTGGCGAAGCATGGCGTCGAGCAGGCGCAGGTTGGTGCTGTTGTCGTCAACCACCAGCACCCGCTGGTGGTTAAAGTGGCCCAGCGGGGCGCTGTCGGCGGCGGCGTGCAGCGCTGCCAGCGGCAGGGTGAAGGCAAATTCGCTGCCCGCCCCGGGCTGGCTCTCCACCGTCAGCTCGCCGCCCATCAGGCTGACCAGGCGGGCCGAAATGGTTAACCCCAGACCGGTGCCGCCGTAGCGGCGGGTGGTGGAGCTATCGGCCTGGCTGAAAGCTTCGAAGATCGCCTTTTGCTTCTCCGCGGCGATGCCGATGCCGGTATCGCGAATGCGAAAGCGCCAGCGGTTTTCGTCGCCGGCCGGCGCTATCGCCAGCAGAACCTCCCCCTGATGCGTGAACTTCAGCGCATTACCCAACAGGTTGGTCAGGATTTGCCGCAGCCGGGGGCCATCGACGATCAGCACCTCGGGCACCGCTGGGGAGATATCCACCAGCAGCTCAATGCCCTTTTCGCTGGCGGCAGGCATATGCGGGCGGATCAGCGACTGAACAAAGGGGCGGATCTCCAGCGGCTCTTCGTCCACCTGCATCTTGCCCGACTCAATGCGTGAGAAATCAAGAATGTCGTTAATAATGTGCAGCAGCGACTGGGCTGAGCTCATCACCAGCGAAAGGTACTCCCGCTGCTCCGCGGTCAGCGGCGTGTCGAGGCAGAGCTGCGTCATGCCGAGAATGCCGTTCATCGGGGTGCGGATTTCGTGGCTCATATTGGCGAGGAAGGCGCTTTTCGCTTCGTTCGCCTCGCGGGCTTCCTTCGCCGCCTCAATGGCCAGCAGCTCTGCGGCTTTGCGCCGGGTAATATCCTGCAAGGTGCCGATCACCCGCTCTGCCTGCTGCTGCATATTGAGGGTGACGATCTGCCCCGAGAGCAGCATCCAGCGCCAGCCCTGCGTGGGGTGCTGGACGCGAAGTTCACATTCAAAAACCGGCATATGCTCGTTTTGCGAGGCGATCATCGCCTGCTGCAGGGTGGCGCGATCGTCCTCGTGGACCAGATTGAGCATAAAACGCAGTGGAAAGCGCCACTGCGCCCGTGACTGGCCGACCATCGCCAGCAGAGTGTCATTGACCTGCAGGCTGTCGCCGGAGACCTGCCAGTCCCAGATGCCGATCTGGATCGACTCCGCGGTGAATAAAAAGTCGTCGTGAAGCTGGTGACGCGAGCGTCGGGCCTCGTCAAGCTCGGTGATGTCGGTATGCAGGCTGACAATCCCGCCATCCGCCAGCCGCTGATGCTGAACGTAAATCCGGCGGTTGCCCGACTGACGGACCTCGCAGTGGTTCGTCTGGCGGCAGTTGCGGATTATCGCCTCGCGCAGCGTCTGTTGCCGGCCTGGGTCGATGTTATATCCGGCATCGATAAACTTCTCCGCCAGGCTCTCAAGAGAGGCGCCGACGGCGAGCCAGGGCGCGATCGTTGGATAAAACAACGCCACCTTATCATTCCAGGCCTGCAGTCGTTCGCGCTCATCGTAGATCATCACCGCCGAGGGCAGGAGGTTGAGGTCGGTACGGTTAGCGGCATGCATGATTACTGGCCAGCGGTTTGATAGTGGAGCTCTGCCTGGCGGCGCAGATACTCAAGCCCAGGGGCGATGGCCATTGCCCATGCGGTGAGGATCTCCTCATCGCACAGCGGATCGCTGGCGCGGACGGTTTTGAGCATCGCTTCCCGCCAGAGGGCAAAAAAACGCGGCGGCAGACGCAGGCCTTCCTCGCTCTGCGCCCGCGCCAGCCGTTCCAGGAAATCGGGTACAAAGAGGTCGCCGTTGACCGCCAGCATGGCGAAAAAGCTTTTAAAGATCATCTGCTGGCCTTCTTCGCCAGAGCGTTGTGAGAAGTGCTGCTCGGTTTCCGCAGACATATGGATAAAAGTAGTGTAGAAGGCTTCGAAGAAGCGCTGTTTGTCGTGCTCCGGTAGGACGCGATTCAGGCTGGCTTCAAAGAGATCGCGATAAAACTTCATGGTGCGCTCCTCATGACCCGTTCGCCCGGCAGGCAGCGGCGGGGCGGGTTAGGATCCACAGGCGACACGCGCTGGCCATGCATGAGTTTTCCCCTTACAGGATTTCCTCGTTGCTATTCTGCGGTAAAGCGGGCCGCCGCTCACCCATCTTTATCCAGCATCAGCCACACGATACTTTTGTTGACCAGCCATTTATCACAGGTTTGTCGCTAAAGTCGATTGGCGTTGCCGTCAGGTTGGAGTATAGCCTGGTTGACAACCCCATTGCTGATGAGCAAGCCAACCCGCTACTGACTAAACTGATAGCGTACAGCGGCAAGTTTCGTGAAGGCACGATCAGCCTTATCTGGTTCTTGCCGATTTAGGAGGCGCGATGTCGGCACAGCACGTCCTGATTGTTGAAGATTCGCTGGTTTATCGTCGGCTGCTAAGCCGGATGTTGACGCAGTGGGGCTATATCGTCAGTGAGGCGGAAAACGGCGTCGCTGCGCTGGCGATCCTCGAAAACCAGCCCGTCAGCCTGGTGATAAGCGACTGGGAGATGCCGGAGATGAATGGCCTGACGCTGTGCCGGGAAGTTCGCCGTCGCCAGTTTGGTCACTACGTTTATCTGATATTGCTTACCGCCCGCGAAGACCCTGGCGATTTAACGCAGGGGTTTGAGGCCGGGGCCGATGATTTTCTCAGCAAACCGGTAGAGCAGAGCGAACTGCGGGCGCGGCTGCACGCCGGGTCGCGGATCCTCTCCCTTGAGGCTGACCTCGCCGCGCGCAATGCGCGGCTGAGCGAAGCGCTGCGACAGATTGAACAGGATCTGGAGCTGGCGGCGCGCATTCAGCAGTCGGTTCTCCCGGCTCATCAGCTGCGTCATCAGGGATTTTTCTCCGACTGGATTTTCCTGCCCTCGGCCTGGGTGTCGGGGGATATTTTTAACGTCTTCCCGTTGGGCGATCGGCTCGGATTTTACTGCGTGGATGTCTCCGGACACGGCGTGGGGGCGGCGATGATGTCGCTCGCCGTCGCCCGCCAGTTTCTGCATGGCAGGGCCGTTGAGCGCTTTCTTTTTACGGCAGACAACCAGCCGGCGTCGCCTGCTGAAGTGGTGGCGATCCTTAATGGTCGTTTTTGCAGTGACGAAACAGAGATTGTCAGCTATTTCACCCTGATCTATGGCGTCATCGACCTGAAGACCGGCGCGGGCAAACTCTGTCAGGCCGGGCATCCCACGCCTTTTATCGTGAGCCCGGACGCAGCCGTCCGTCCGGTCGGCATCGGCGGGGCGCCGGTGGGGTTGATAGACCATCTCTCGTGGGCAGATGTCAGTTTCTCACTGGCGCCAGGAGAGCGGCTGTGCCTGTTCAGCGACGGCATCACCGAATGTGAAAACCGGAGCGGTGAACAGTTTGGCGAGGCGCGTTTACAAGCGTGGCTGCAGGACAGCGTGACGCAGCCGCTGCCCGCGCTGCTGCCGGGGTTTGCCCGGCACCTGATCCGCTGGCGCAGTGGCGACGGGCAGGAGACTCAGGCGATGGCCGATGATGTTTCACTCTTGATTATTGAACGTACAGGGGACAGTGATGAAAATTGAAACCGAACGGCAGGCCTCGGTGACGATCCTGACGCCGGCGGTGCGTCGGCTGGATGCGTCCGTCGCGGTAGCCTTTAAAGCGGCAATCGCCCAGGAGATAGGCGAAGATCGCACCGATCTGATTGTTGATTTCAGTAAAATCGATTTTATCGACAGCAGCGGTTTGGGAACGCTGGTTTCGCTGATGAAAATGATGAATGGTAAAGGAGAAATGACACTGTGCGCGCTGAACCCCGGCATCCGCAATATGTTTACCCTGACCAGGATGGATCGTATTTTTCGTATTTGCGAGGATCGCTCTTCAGCCCTTGCGAAGTTCAATCCGTGATGCGCCCGTGAATAACGTCATGCTGTTTCCTGCCCAACTCAGCTCGCTTTCACCGCTGGCGGCGTGGCTGACTCAACAATTGGCGCCGCTGCCCGTCGGGGAGGAGTGGCGCTTCGCGCTCGATCTTGCCGCCTGTGAGACGGCCGCCAATATCATTCGCTATGCGCTGCATGAGGATCGGCAACGCGTTTTTCGTGTCGAATTTATCGCGGCGGAGGACCGGGTGACGCTGCGCTTTATTGATGCAGGAGAGGGCTTTCCGGCCGAGCGCCTGACGCTGGCGCGTAGCGATGAGCGCTTCGATGTCGATCCGTTAGCGGAAAGCGGCCGAGGTTTGCGGCTCATTCTGCGCGCGGTGGACTATTTTAATGTGGAAAGCCGCGCCGGGGAGAATGTGACGACCCTGATAAAAGCGTTGCCGGATGCCGGCCTTCGCCATTCCACCGACGGTGCGTCAGGTGAAGGACCAGAGGTTGCCCCCAGGTGAATCACCGGGGGGATTTTCCCGCCCGCGTTCACCAGCTTCATCGTCTTATGGCTGTGCCTGAGCGGTGGACAGCGCGCCCAGGTGATAAGTGCGAATAGTATCTAAGGTCATCATGGCCGATTTGCAGAAAATGCATTTCGCACCAAAGGGATTTTTTTCCGTCACGTCAAACTGGGACGTTCTGTACTGGGAGCCATGGCAGCATGGGCATCTAAAATGGATATGTTCAATCATAATGTAAACCTTGTATGGGTAATGTTCTGTTGAAAAGACAATGGTCGTTTTCAGGGAAATTAACGCGGCTGATTTTTGTTAGTGGTAAGCCGGGTATTGGGTCAGACGGAGGGCTTTTTTAACGAGCCAACAGGGATCTGACAGGGCCTGTTTACAGAAAAAGCAAAATACTAACGGGACTGCTCAAAGGAAGGTGGTATCAGGGATAACGCCTGGAGATGAGAACACGTGCTTCGATAATAATTTTTCGTCTGGTAAATCGACTTAATGATTAACGCACGAGCCGCAAATAATAGCAAACGTTATTTTAGCCTTCCGGATGCCTGCTGCGCCAGGGGCGCCTTCATCAGCGCCGTCACCCAGTCGATAAATACCTGTACCCGGGCAGAGAGCTGCCGGCTGCTGGGATAGAGCAGGGAGAGCGGCAGCGGCGCAGGGCGAAAATCAGCCAGCACCTCCGTTAACCCACCGGATGCCAGATCGGCCTCAAGGCGGGACAAGGGTGCCTGATACAGGCCAAAGCCCAGCCTGGCCGCTTCGGCGCCGACGTCGGCAGCGGAAGTCAGCAGCCGACAGGGCAAACTGACCTCGGTCTGGCGGCCATCCAGGGTAAAACAGAGCGGCAAGGTACGGTGCGTGCGCGATGAAACAAAACCGATCGTCACGTGTCCCGCCAGCCCGTCAATCGTATGCGGGGTACCGTACCGGGCGAGATAGGCCGGGCTGGCGCAGGTGATCTCCTGCAGCATAGCGAGCGGCCGGCAAATCATCTCGCTATCGGGAAGATGGCCGCCGCGAATGACGCAATCTACCCCTTCGCGGACCAGATCGACGTCGCGCTCGCTTTCGCCAATCTGCAAGGTAATGGTCGGATAGCGGGCGAGAAACTGCGGTAGCGCGGGCAGCAGCAGGGTTCGCGCCAGATTGCCCGCCACGTCCACCCGGAGGGTGCCGGAGATGCTCCCTCCGGCGCTGCGGTTGGCCTCCTCCAGGGCCGCCAGGATGGAGACGCAGCGCTGATAATACAGCGACCCCTCCGCCGTCGGCTGCACGTGCCGGGTGGTGCGCTGCAGCAGGCGCGCCCCAAGGCTGGCCTCCAGCGCCTTAATGGCTGCGGTCGCCACCGGCCGGGAAAAACCCAGATCCGCGGCGGCAGCGCTGAACGAACCCCGTTCGACGATACGCACGAACAGGGTCAGGGTATCCAGTTTATCCATGACATTGTTCCAGCAGGCAAAACAATCCTGTCGTACCATGCGGTCTTATCGTCGGCATTCAGAGGCCTATAATCGCTCATGTTTTCAGCAGAGATAAAAGGGGGAAACATGAACAATAGCGCAAAAATCGCCCTGGTGACAGGCGGCAGCCGTGGCCTGGGCCGCGCGACCGTTGAAGCGCTGACTCAGCGCGGCGTGAACGTGGTATTGACCTACAACGCGCATTTCGCCGAGGCGAACGATGTGGTCGCGTGGGTTGAAGCCCAGGGCTCGCGGGCGATCGCGCTGCCCTTCAGCGCCGGCGAAACCGACACCTTTGACGGGTTTGTCAGCACCTTTCAGGCGGCCCTGGCGGAGCTGGGGGCCGATCGGTTTCATTACCTGGTCAATAATGCCGGCAATGCCAGCGGCATGGGGTTTCTGAACGCTACCGAAGCGGAGCTCGATGCGCTTTATCGCATCCATGTGAAGGGTGTTTTTTTCCTCAGCCAAAAATTATTGCCGCTGCTGGCCGATGGCGGGCGAATTGTGAATATCTCGTCCGGACTGACCCGTATCGTGATGGCGAATCGGGCGCCCTATGCAGTCATGAAGTCTGCGGTGGAAACCCTGACCCGTTATATGGCGTTTGAGCTGGGCGGCCGCGGGATCACGGTGAACTGCGTGGCGCCGGGCGCCATCGCCACGGATTTCAGCGGCGGGGTGGTGCGGGATAACCCGCAGGTCGCTCAGGCGGTGGCGAACATGACGGCGCTTGGCCGACCGGGGGTGCCAGAGGATATCGGGCCGATGATCGCCTCGCTGTTATCCGATGATCATCGCTGGGTTAATGCCCAGCGCATTGAAGTTTCCGGGGGAATGCGCATCTGAGGCGAGGAGACAATCCGGCCAGCGTTTCGCTGAGCTGAATCAGGTTTGGCGGCAGCGGAAACGGCCGTTCGAAAACCGCCGGGCCGGTAACAAAGAGAGCGCCAGCGCGGCGATAGTCCGTTCACTTAGTCAGAGAAAATGCGTTACTCCGCCAGCAGGGCGGCGAATTTCGCCAGCCACTGCGGGTGTGCCGGCCAGGCGGGGGCGGTGACCAGATTGCCGTCAACATGCGCCTGATCGATACCGATATCGGCATAATGCCCGCCGCTCAGGCGCACCTCCGGGGCGCAGGCCGGATAGGCGCTGCAGGTCCGCCCCTGCAGAATCCCGGCGGCGGCCAGCAGCTGTGGCCCGTGGCAGACGGCGGCGATAGGTTTACGTGCGGCGTCGAACGCCTGGACCAGTTTAATGACCTGTTCGTTCAGACGCAGATACTCTGGCGCGCGTCCGCCGGGGATCAGTAGCGCGTCGTAATCCTCGGCCTTCACCGCGGCAAAATCGGC
Organism: Klebsiella sp. TF21-TM; assembly: GCF_019753495.1. NCBI lineage: Bacteria > Pseudomonadati > Pseudomonadota > Gammaproteobacteria > Enterobacterales > Enterobacteriaceae > Klebsiella > Klebsiella sp. TF21-TM. The sequence goes on from NZ_JAIJYL010000006.1 coordinate 219,593, forward strand.
GTTCAGAGTGAAGCGGTGCCCCGGCTTTTCGCTGTAGGTCTGGGCTCCGTCAAAATCATGGATCGCCGTCATCACATAGTCGCCGGCGGCTTTATCCGGGCAGACGGCATCGACCTGGTGGCCAATCATCTGCAGTGCCTGAAAAGGGACCATCGTTTCGTAATCTTCGGCGTAATCGCCGACCAGCATCAGGATCTTCTTGCTCATTATTTTTACTCGTTGTGGGAGAAAGGTGTCATAGATATAGCCTGGCGATCCGCAGAATGCGACCTCCTCAGGATGCCGAAGACGGTGGCGTGCGCATCTTGTAACCGGGTTCATATTTTTTTGGTAACGACAACTTTTTTCGCCATCGCGCTGTGGTCAGTCGCCCAGAAAAATAGGCTCTTCAGCCACTGACGACTGTCTGCAGAGGAACATATCGCTGGGTCCGCAGTCATTCCTCGCCACGTTCGCTGGCCGGTTAGCGCAAACCAGTTGCTGAGAAAAAGGTTGCTCTTGAATGTTTTGCCGTGCGGGTGACGATAAATTGCGTTGCGAGGGGATGATTTAATTCCAGGTGCTGTTATCGCTATGTTTATTCTTATATTTTCTTTGGGATGTAATTTATTCTTATTATTGTTTTAGGTTTTGTATTTATTTATTAAATATTTATTTTGGCGCTAAGGGAAAATGAAATCATTCACCTTGTGAGTATATTCAATAAATCTTCTTGTTAAGTTGATCGATAATCTATTTCTGTTTTATTATCCTCAGGCTTTTACCGTCAACTCTTCAATAATTATTCCCTGAGGAAAGGAACTGCTATGGCTGATACGTTCCAGAATGAAGTGCCTAAGGCTCGCATTAATCTTAAATTATCTCTCCACACCGGCGGCGTGCAAAAAAAAGTTGAGCTGCCATTAAAGCTACTTACCATTGGCGATTTTAGTCACGGTAAAGAAAACCGGCCATTATCGGAAAGAGAAAAAATTAACGTCAATAAAAATAACTTTAACAG
>NZ_JAIJYL010000070.1:0-4127 GCF_019753495.1 Klebsiella sp. TF21-TM
GTGCTGATACCCAGAGTCGAACTGGGGACCTCACCCTTACCAAGGGTGCGCTCTACCAACTGAGCCATATCAGCACGTCTGGAGCGGGCAGCGGGAATCGAACCCGCATCATCAGCTTGGAAGGCTGAGGTAATAGCCATTATACGATGCCCGCATCCTGAAACTCGGCTACCCAGTTCTTTCTGTAATACTAAAGAGACTGCTCTCTGTAGTATTGAGCTGATTAGTTTACCCAACCAACTCCGGCTACGCAAAGCGTCGCCAGAAAGTGGTGGTGGGGGAAGGATTCGAACCTTCGAAGTCGATGACGGCAGATTTACAGTCTGCTCCCTTTGGCCGCTCGGGAACCCCACCCAAATTGTTATGGTGCCGACTACCGGAATCGAACTGGTGACCTACTGATTACAAGTCAGTTGCTCTACCTACTGAGCTAAGTCGGCATCAAGTAGCGCGCATTCTAGGGAGAGGAGCGAGTTCATGCAACTAAAAATTTGCATAAAACGTTCTCTTGCTCACATTTTGTGCTCTTACGCGAAAAAACGGTGTAATTTCAAACAAAGGAGTGCAAATAATCGCCAGCAAACAGCACAGCAGGCGCGGTTCCGGTCATCCACGTTTACCCGGAACGTATGCTGACCGCAGCCTGAAAGGCAGCAGGCCGTTAGCACTATCCTGTTAGCAAAGACCATGCTTTGCAAAGCATAAGAAACTTATTCCTCTCTTGTGACGCTGGCGCGAGAAAGCAGCATTCAATGAGTTTTTTTCTTATTATTCCCGGCAATCTGGTGTTACCCTCCTGCCCATTGTCCTGATTAACTCGTGTGAAGCATCGCCGTTTCAACGTATTCGGTGATGGTAAGAACATGCTTATGAGCCAAAAAGAGCAGACGTTAATGACACCGTACCTACAATTTAACCGCCACCAATGGGCTGCACTTCGTGATTCTGTCCCGATGACGTTAACCGAGGAAGAAATCACGCGGTTAAAAGGCATCAACGAAGATCTCTCTCTGGAAGAGGTTGCTGAGATCTATTTGCCGCTGTCGCGTTTGCTCAACTTCTATATTAGTTCTAACCTGCGTCGTCAGGCGGTTCTCGAACAATTTCTTGGCACTAACGGTCAGCGAATTCCCTATATAATCAGCATAGCTGGCAGCGTTGCGGTAGGTAAAAGCACCACCGCCCGTGTACTGCAGGCCTTGCTTAGCCGTTGGCCTGAGCATCGCCATGTCGAACTCATTACCACTGACGGATTTTTGCACCCTAACTCGGTTTTGAAAGAACGTGGGTTAATGAAGAAGAAAGGCTTTCCGCAGTCTTATGATATGCATCGGCTGGTGAAGTTTGTCTCCGATCTCAAATCAGGAGTACCGCAGGCAACTGCACCGGTTTATTCCCATCTAATTTATGATGTTATTCCCGACGGCGATAAAACTGTCGCGCAACCGGATATTCTCATTCTTGAAGGACTGAATGTTCTGCAAAGTGGGATGGATTATCCACACGATCCGCATCATGTATTCGTATCGGATTTTGTCGACTTTTCTATTTATGTCGATGCCCCGGAAGAATTATTGAAAAGCTGGTATATCAACCGCTTTCTTAAATTCCGGGAAGGAGCATTTACCGACCCGGATTCTTATTTCCATAATTACGCCAAGCTATCGAAGGAAGAAGCGGTGGATATTGCCACCTCGCTATGGAATGAGATTAACCTAATGAATCTCAAGGAAAACATCCTTCCAACTCGTGAGCGCGCCAGCCTGATTATGACCAAGAGCGCCAATCATTCTGTTAATCAGGTACGCTTACGGAAATAAAGCAAAGGGAGCCGAAGCTCCCTTTTTTATTCTGCGCTGCGCAATGATATTTCACCACCGACCCAGGCTTTTATCACACCATCCTGCTCCAGCAATAGCGCCCCCTGGGCGTCAATACCGCGGGAAATGCCATAAATTTCTTTATCACCGATAATCAGTTTTACCGGACGATGAATAAAGTTATCCAGTTTTTCCCAGCGCGGCAGATAAGGAGCCAACCCTTCCTGCTCGAACAGCTCCAGTCCCAGGCGCAGCTCTTTAATCAGGCGCGCGGCGAGGAGGTTACGATCGATGACCACCCCTGCTTCCTGAAGGCTGATCCAACCCTGATTGACGACATCAGACTCCACGTGACGCATCACAAGGTTGATACCCGCGCCGCTGACGATTTGTGCGGCATCGCCCGTTTTTCCCGTCAGTTCCACGAGGATCCCTGACAGCTTACGATCCTGCAGATAAATATCGTTCGGCCATTTCACGCGAACCTGTTCGGCCCCGAGTTGCTGCAGCACTTCAGCGATCACAATACCGATCACCAGGCTTAGGCCAATAGCCGCTGCCGGGCCCTGCTCCAGACGCCAGTACATTGAGAGATAGAGATTCGCGCCAAAGGGGGAAAACCATTTTCTGCCTCGTCGACCCCGCCCTGCCTGCTGATATTCAGCCACGCAGGCATCGCCGGACGTCAGCTCATCCAGTCTGTCCAGCAAATACTGGTTAGTGGAGTCGATTACCGGAAGGACAGTCACTCGGCCATGCTCTATCTGTTGGGAGATCTTTTTCTCATCCAAAAGATGAATAGGCTCTGGCAGGCTGTAACCCTTGCCCGGTACGGTAAACACATCAACGCCCCAGTCGCGTAAAGTCTGGATATGCTTATTAATCGCCGCCCGGCTCATGCCTAACTGCTCGCCAAGCTGTTCACCTGAGTGAAACTCACCATCAGCAAGGATAGAAATTAGCGTTAAAGGGATAGTATGGTCTTTCACGCAATGCTCTCCTCTGCGTTGACTTCACCATGCGTTCCAATGAAGCGCACCTCGGGTTGAAGCCATACATTGAATTTCGCACCCACCTGCTGGCGAACATAATGGGCAAGCTTTATCACATCCTCACTGGTCGCTTGATCTTCATTAATCAGTACCAGCGCCTGCTGTCGATGCACGGCCGCGCCGCCGATGCGTTGTCCTTTGAGCTGACATTGATCGATTAGCCAGCCAGCGGCCAGCTTGACGCTGCCGTTTGCCTGCGGATAGTGCGGTGCATGAGGGAACTGCGCCAGCAGCGCTTCAGCAACCTGAGCGCTGACGATCGGGTTCTTAAAAAAGCTGCCAGCATTACCGTTAATCTTTGGATCCGGCAATTTAGTCATTCGCATATGACAGACCGCATCGAATACCTGCTGCGGGGTGACCGTCTGCGGATCGAGACGTGTTAAATCACCGTAGCTCAGCACCGGTCGCCACGCTTTCTCTAACGCCAAGCCAATCGCGACGATGGCGTAGCGGTCCTGATATTCATGTTTAAAGATGCTGTCGCGATAGCCGAAACGGCATTCCGCTGCGGAAAGGCGTTGTTTACGTCCCGTTTCCAGCTCGATGCAGTCAACATATTCGCAAACCCGCTGCAATTCGACGCCGTAAGCGCCAATATTCTGGATAGGCGAAGATCCTGCGCAACCAGGGATTAATGCCAGATTTTCCAGACCAGGCATCGCATGCTGTAGCGTGAACTGCACCAGTTGATGCCAGTTTTCGCCGGCGCCGACGTGCAAGCGCCAGGCATCCGGGGTTTCGCTCACCTCGATCCCCATCATTCGGTTGAGGATCACCGTACCGGCATAGTCGTTCAGAAACAGGACGTTACTGCCTTCCCCAAGGATTAGCGTGGGTTCGCCAGCCGCGACCGCGGTTTGCCAGGCGCTTAATAACTGTTGTTCAGTTTCGGCGCGTACTATCGTATTGGCGGATCGCTCAATGCCAAAGGTATTCCAGGGTTTGAGGGAGTGGTTCATAGTGGCTTCCTGATGCAAAATCGGCGTTAGTTTACCGTATCTGGCGGGGGAAGGCTTGCCTGATTACAGAGGCAATAATATTGCGGGGCGCTAACGGTGGTGATGTGGTGTACCGGTCCGGGCTACAGAACCCGCAAGGTCCGTAGCCCCAGTAAGCGCAGCGCCACCGGGGAAATATACCCCACACAGCAAAAAACCCCGTACCTTTCGGGACGTGGTTCTTTTTAAACGCAAAAACAAAAAGCTCAGTCTTTCGACTGAGCTTTCTGCTTTATTTGATGCCTGGCAGTTCC
>NZ_JAIJYL010000071.1:0-3817 GCF_019753495.1 Klebsiella sp. TF21-TM
TGGCCGAGGATTATCCAGGCGATTAAGGGGCAAACGTCATAGCTATCGGTTGCACCGTACAACAAGTTGCTGCACCGGAAAAATTACTCGCTGCGCTCGCAATTTTCCGGTGAGCAAGGCGTTAGCGCCCACAACGCATGTCTCTCGCACTCTTTGACTTCGATGGCACAATTACCACTCGCGAGACGATGCCGGATTTTGTGCGGCGGTCCGTGAGCCGACGTCGACTGCTTGTGGGACAACTGCTTCTGGCGCCGCTCGTGCTTGGGTATAAGATTGGGATCTTGTCTGGCACCCTGATCCGTCGCGTCATCGTTCGCTTCGCTTACAGCGGCATCCCGGCCTCGGTCCTGGAGGCCCAAGGTCGTGACTTCGCTCAGAGCTACCTGCCCAATACCCTCCGCGGCGAGGCAATGCAGCGCATCGCATGGCACAAAGCGCAGGGGCACAAGGTTGTCGTTGTTTCCGGCGGACTTGAGGCTTACTTGGAGCCGTGGTGCGACTCGCACGGCGTTGAGCTCATCTGTTCTTCCTTGCAACAGTCGGACGGAATCCTAACGGGCCGCTATGAAGGGCGGCAGTGCGTCTTGACGGAGAAGGCTCGCTTGGTCCGTGAGCGCTACGACCTGGCGACATATCCGACCATCTACGCGTACGGAGACACGCCGGAGGACCTGGATATGCTGGCCATTGCTACTAAGCAGTACTATCAGTGGCAAGAGGTTGGCGTCGCAGGTGGGCGCTAACAAGTCATTCAAGCCGACGCCGCTTCGCGGCGCGGCTTAATTCTGGTGTTAGACATCATGAGGGTAGCGGTGACCATCGAAATTTCGAACCAACTATCAGAGGTGCTAAGCGTCATTGAGCGCCATCTGGAATCAACGTTGCTGGCCGTGCATTTGTACGGCTCCGCAGTGGATGGCGGCCTGAAGCCATACAGCGATATTGATTTGTTGGTTACTGTGGCCGTAAAGCTTGATGAAACGACGCGGCGAGCATTGCTCAATGACCTTATGGAGGCTTCGGCTTTCCCTGGCGAGAGCGAGACGCTCCGCGCTATAGAAGTCACCCTTGTCGTGCATGACGACATCATCCCGTGGCGTTATCCGGCTAAGCGCGAGCTGCAATTTGGAGAATGGCAGCGCAATGACATTCTTGCGGGTATCTTCGAGCCAGCCATGATCGACATTGATCTAGCTATCCTGCTTACAAAAGCAAGAGAACATAGCGTTGCCTTGGTAGGTCCGGCAGCGGAGGAATTCTTTGACCCGGTTCCTGAACAGGATCTATTCGAGGCGCTGAGGGAAACCTTGAAGCTATGGAACTCGCAGCCCGACTGGGCCGGCGATGAGCGAAATGTAGTGCTTACGTTGTCCCGCATTTGGTACAGCGCAATAACCGGCAAAATCGCGCCGAAGGATGTCGCTGCCGACTGGGCAATAAAACGCCTACCTGCCCAGTATCAGCCCGTCTTACTTGAAGCTAAGCAAGCTTATCTGGGACAAAAAGAAGATCACTTGGCCTCACGCGCAGATCACTTGGAAGAATTTATTCGCTTTGTGAAAGGCGAGATCATCAAGTCAGTTGGTAAATGATGTCTAACAGCAAACTGAAGGAACCTCCATTGAATCGGACTTATATTTTTTTGGGTGAATCGCATTCTGACTGGTTGCCTGTCAGAGGCGGAGAATCCGGTGATTTTGTTTTTCGACGTGGTGACGGGCATGCCTTCGCGAAAATCGCACCTGCTTCCCGTCGCGGTGAGCTCGCTGGAGAGCGTGACCGCCTCATTTGGCTCAAAGGTCGAGGTGTGGCTTGCCCCGAGGTAATCAACTGGCAGGAGGAACAGGAGGGCGCATGCCTAGTGATAACGGCAATTCCGGGAGTACCGGCGGCGGATCTGTCTGGAGCAGATTTGCTCAAAGCGTGGCCGTCAATGGGGCAGCAACTTGGGGCTGTTCACAGCCTATCGGTTGATCAATGTCCGTTTGAGCGCAGGCTGTCGCGAATGATCGGACGCGCCGTTGATGTGGTGTCCCGCAATGCCGTCAATCCCGACTTCTTACCTGACGAGGACAAGAGTACGCCGCAGCTCGATCTTTTGGCTCGTGTCGAACGAGAGCTACCGGTGCGGCTCGACCAAGAGCGCACCGATATGGTTGTTTGCCATGGTGATCCCTGCATGCCGAACTTCATGGTAGACCCTAGAACTCTTCAATGTACGGGTCTGATCGACCTTGGGCGGCTCGGAACAGCAGATCGCTATGCCGATTTGGCACTCATGATTGCTAACGCCGAAGAGAACTGGGCAGCGCCAGATGAAGCAGAGCGCGCCTTCGCTGTCCTATTCAATGTATTGGGGATCGAAGCCCCCGACCGCGAACGCCTTGCCTTCTATCTGCGATTGGACCCTCTTACTTGGGGTTGATGTTCATGCCGCCTGTTTTTCCTGCTCATTGGCACGTTTCCCAACCTGTTCTCATTGCGGACACCTTTTCCAGCCTCGTTTGGAAAGTTTTTTTGCCAGACGGGACTCCTGCAATCGTCAAAGGATTGAAACCTATAGAAGACATTGCTGATGAACTGCGCGGGGCCGACTATCTGGTATGGCGCAGTGGGAGGGGAGCAGTCCGGTTGCTCGGTCGTGAGAACAATCTGATGTTGCTCGAATATGCCGGGGAGCGAATGCTCTCTCACATCGTTGCCGAGCACGGCGACTACCAGGCGACCGAAATTGCAGCGGAACTGATGGCGAAGCTGTATGCCGCATCTGAGGAACCCCTGCCTTCTGCTCTTCTCCCGATCCGGGAGCGCTTTGCAGCTTTGTTTCAGCGGGCGCGTGACGATCAAAACGCAGGTCGTCAAACTGACTACGTCCACGCGGCGATTATAGCCGATCAAATGATGAGCAATGCCTCGGAACTGCGTGGGCTACATGGCGATCTGCATCATGAAAATATCATGTTCTCCAGTCGCGGCTGGCTGGTGATAGATCCAGTCGGTCTGGTCGGTGAAGTGGGCTTTGGCGCCGCCAATATGTTCTACGATCCGGCTGACAGAGACGACCTTTGTCTCGATCCTAGACGCATTGCACAGATGGCGGACGCATTCTCTCGTGCGCTGGACGTCGATCCGCGTCGGCTGCTCGACCAGGCGTACGCTTACGGGTGTCTTTCCGCGGCTTGGAACGCGGATGGAGAAGAGGAGCAACGCGATCTAGCTATCGCGGCCGCAATCAAGCACGTGCGACAGACGTCATACTAGATATCAAGCGACTTCTCCTATCCCCTGGGAACACATCAATCTTACCGGAGAATATCGTTGGCCAAAGCCTTAGCGTAGGATTTCGCCCCCTCCCGCAAACGACCCCTATAGCAGCGGAGGGGTTGGATCCATCAGGCAACGACGGGCTGCTGCCGGCCATCAGCGGACGCAGGGAGGACTTTCCGCAACCGGCCGTTCGATGCGGCACCGATGGCCTTCGCGCAGGGGTAGTGAATCCGCCAGGATTGACTTGCGCTGCCCTACCTCTCACTAGTGAGGGGCGGCAGCGCATCAAGCGGTGAGCGCACTCCGGCACCGCCAACTTTCAGCACATGCGTGTAAATCATCGTCGTAGAGACGTCGGAATGGCCGAGCAGATCCTGCACGGTTCGAATGTCGTAACCGCTGCGGAGCAAGGCCGTCGCGAACGAGTGGCGGAGGGTGTGCGGTGTGGCGGGCTTCGTGATGCCTGCTTGTTCTACGGCACGTTTGAAGGCGCGCTGAAAGGTCTGGTCATACATGTGATGGCGACGCACGACACCGCTCCGTGGAT
>NZ_JAIJYL010000072.1:0-3672 GCF_019753495.1 Klebsiella sp. TF21-TM
TTGAATGGGTTCATGTGCAGCTCCATCAGCAAAAGGGGATGATAAGTTTATCACCACCGACTATTTGCAACAGTGCCTGAAAAAGCCCGTAGCGGGCTGCTACGGGCGTCTGACGCGGTGGAAAGGGGGAGGGGATGTTGTCTACATGGCTCTGCTGTAGTGAGTGGGTTGCGCTCCGGCAGCGGTCCTGATCAATCGTCACCCTTTCTCGGTCCTTCAACGTTCCTGACAACGAGCCTCCTTTTCGCCAATCCATCGACAATCACCGCGAGTCCCTGCTCGAACGCTGCGTCCGGACCGGCTTCGTCGAAGGCGTCTATCGCGGCCCGCAACAGCGGCGAGAGCGGAGCCTGTTCAACGGTGCCGCCGCGCTCGCCGGCATCGCTGTCGCCGGCCTGCTCCTCAAGCACGGCCCCAACAGTGAAGTAGCTGATTGTCATCAGCGCATTGACGGCGTCCCCGGCCGAAAAACCCGCCTCGCAGAGGAAGCGAAGCTGCGCGTCGGCCGTTTCCATCTGCGGTGCGCCCGGTCGCGTGCCGGCATGGATGCGCGCGCCATCGCGGTAGGCGAGCAGCGCCTGCCTGAAGCTGCGGGCATTCCCGATCAGAAATGAGCGCCAGTCGTCGTCGGCTCTCGGCACCGAATGCGTATGATTCTCCGCCAGCATGGCTTCGGCCAGTGCGTCGAGCAGCGCCCGCTTGTTCCTGAAGTGCCAGTAAAGCGCCGGCTGCTGAACCCCCAACCGTTCCGCCAGTTTGCGTGTCGTCAGACCGTCTACGCCGACCTCGTTCAACAGGTCCAGGGCGGCACGGATCACTGTATTCGGCTGCAACTTTGTCATGCTTGACACTTTATCACTGATAAACATAATATGTCCACCAACTTATCAGTGATAAAGAATCCGCGCGTTCAATCGGACCAGCGGAGGCTGGTCCGGAGGCCAGACGTGAAACCCAACAGACCCCTGATCGTAATTCTGAGCACTGTCGCGCTCGACGCTGTCGGCATCGGCCTGATTATGCCGGTGCTGCCGGGCCTCCTGCGCGATCTGGTTCACTCGAACGACGTCACCGCCCACTATGGCATTCTGCTGGCGCTGTATGCGTTGATGCAATTTGCCTGCGCACCTGTGCTGGGCGCGCTGTCGGATCGTTTCGGGCGGCGGCCGGTCTTGCTCGTCTCGCTGGCCGGCGCTGCTGTCGACTACGCCATCATGGCGACGGCGCCTTTCCTTTGGGTTCTCTATATCGGGCGGATCGTGGCCGGCATCACCGGGGCGACTGGGGCGGTAGCCGGCGCTTATATTGCCGATATCACTGATGGCGATGAGCGCGCGCGGCACTTCGGCTTCATGAGCGCCTGTTTCGGGTTCGGGATGGTCGCGGGACCTGTGCTCGGTGGGCTGATGGGCGGTTTCTCCCCCCACGCTCCGTTCTTCGCCGCGGCAGCCTTGAACGGCCTCAATTTCCTGACGGGCTGTTTCCTTTTGCCGGAGTCGCACAAAGGCGAACGCCGGCCGTTACGCCGGGAGGCTCTCAACCCGCTCGCTTCGTTCCGGTGGGCCCGGGGCATGACCGTCGTCGCCGCCCTGATGGCGGTCTTCTTCATCATGCAACTTGTCGGACAGGTGCCGGCCGCGCTTTGGGTCATTTTCGGCGAGGATCGCTTTCACTGGGACGCGACCACGATCGGCATTTCGCTTGCCGCATTTGGCATTCTGCATTCACTCGCCCAGGCAATGATCACCGGCCCTGTAGCCGCCCGGCTCGGCGAAAGGCGGGCACTCATGCTCGGAATGATTGCCGACGGCACAGGCTACATCCTGCTTGCCTTCGCGACACGGGGATGGATGGCGTTCCCGATCATGGTCCTGCTTGCTTCGGGTGGCATCGGAATGCCGGCGCTGCAAGCAATGTTGTCCAGGCAGGTGGATGAGGAACGTCAGGGGCAGCTGCAAGGCTCACTGGCGGCGCTCACCAGCCTGACCTCGATCGTCGGACCCCTCCTCTTCACGGCGATCTATGCGGCTTCTATAACAACGTGGAACGGGTGGGCATGGATTGCAGGCGCTGCCCTCTACTTGCTCTGCCTGCCGGCGCTGCGTCGCGGGCTTTGGAGCGGCGCAGGGCAACGAGCCGATCGCTGATCGTGGAAACGATAGGCCTATGCCATGCGGGTCAAGGCGACTTCCGGCAAGCTATACGCGCCCTAGGAGTGCGGTTGGAACGTTGGCCCAGCCAGATACTCCCGATCACGAGCAGGACGCCGATGATTTGAAGCGCACTCAGCGTCTGATCCAAGAACAACCATCCTAGCAACACGGCGGTCCCCGGGCTGAGAAAGCCCAGTAAGGAAACAACTGTAGGTTCGAGTCGCGAGATCCCCCGGAACCAAAGGAAGTAGGTTAAACCCGCTCCGATCAGGCCGAGCCACGCCAGGCCGAGAACATTGGTTCCTGTAGGCATCGGGATTGGCGGATCAAACACTAAAGCTACTGGAACGAGCAGAAGTCCTCCGGCCGCCAGTTGCCAGGCGGTAAAGGTGAGCAGAGGCACGGGAGGTTGCCACTTGCGGGTCAGCACGGTTCCGAACGCCATGGAAACCGCCCCCGCCAGGCCCGCTGCGACGCCGACAGGATCTAGCGCTGCGTTTGGTGTCAACACCAACAGCGCCACGCCCGCAGTTCCGCAAATAGCCCCCAGGACCGCCATCAATCGTATCGGGCTACCTAGCAGAGCGGCAGAGATGAACACGACCATCAGCGGCTGCACAGCGCCTACCGTCGCCGCGACCCCGCCCGGCAGGCGGTAGACCGAAATAAACAACAAGCTCCAGAATAGCGAAATATTAAGTGCGCCGAGGATGAAGATGCGCATCCACCAGATTCCCGTTGGAATCTGTCGGACGATCATCACGAGCAATAAACCCGCCGGCAACGCCCGCAGCATCGCGACCGTCATCGGTGAGAAGTTCGGCAGGTATTGGGTGGTGACAATGTAGGTGCTGCCCCAAATGGCAGGTGCTATCGCTGTGAACAATAAATCGGGCGTGCGTAATGACATGCGATTACAAGACCTCCGCTACGGCGATGGGTTTTTGAGAGTTGCAGGCGCCGCGATGACCGCACCCTGACTTGGACTGGCCCTGCCTCGCACCAATCCACCTGCGGCTATGGCCGCGATCATGCGAGGCCCGAAAATTACACGACCTGTACACGTCCGCCGAACCCGGAACGCAACAGAGCTTCGTGGGCATCCCGATCCGGGTCGTAGCAGCAGTCCTGGACCAAACGCACGTCGTAGTCCGCATCACTAGCCCAGGCGACGCTTGAAAGAACAACGCCGGTGGTGCTTATCCCGGCCATGACAAGCGTGCTTACGCCGCGCGTCCGAAGGTCGGCGTCGAGCGCCGTGCCATAAAAGACGCTGGCTCGCGGACATGCATAGAAAAGGTCGCCCCGTTCGATCGCAAGCCCTTCGACGGGCAGACCGGTGCGAAATCGTCCGCTCGGGAGATACGGTGAGATTTGGCGATTCGTCGCCGGCGGCGCATGTTCATACTCTTCGCCGAGCGAAAAGTTGGGGAACAGCACGGGCCGGCCGCGCAAGGCGTGCTGGCAGCCGTGCAGACCCTGCGTGAGATGAACGCCGACAACCTGCGCAAGGTGCCGG
>NZ_JAIJYL010000073.1:0-3666 GCF_019753495.1 Klebsiella sp. TF21-TM
TGAATGGGTTCATGTGCAGCTCCATCAGCAAAAGGGGATGATAAGTTTATCACCACCGACTATTTGCAACAGTGCCCAAACCCCCGGATCAGGCTCTCCAGGCCATGCAGAAAGGCCTGCTCACCATCATCACTGTCCATAATCTGCAGCGCTTCCCGCAATAGCGGCGGCAGGTTTTCGTCCGGTGCTGCAGGGCGGTCGGTCAGGGCGGCAGTATGCTCCTGCTGCTCCAGTACGGCACCAAGGGTAAAATGACTGACCGCTGAAATCGCATATAACCCGTCGCGCAGTGAAAAGCCGTTTTCTGTCATAAAGCGTAACTGGGTTTCCACCGTATCATACTGTTTTTCATCAGGGCGGGTGCCGAGGTGCACTTTTGCCCCGTCACGGTAACGCAGCAGCGCCCGGCGGAAACTCATTGCATTATTGCGCAGAAATGACTGCCAGGATTCCCCCGCCGCAGGCAGTGAATAATCATGATGACGCGCCAGGATCTCCACCGCCAGCGCATCCAGTAACGCCCGTTTATTTTTCACATGCCAGTAAAGTGTCGGCTGTTCTATTCCCAGCTTCTGCGCCAGCTTGCGGGTCGTCAGCCCGTCAATCCCTGTCTCATTCAGCAGTTCCAGTGCCGCATCAATAACCGATTCTCTGTTCAGCCGTGCCATGACCGTCTCCTCCGATTTTCAGATTGACACTCTATCATTGATAGGGATATATTCCAACTCTATCAATGATAGGGAATTAACACAGGATCTGAAAAATGAATAAACCCGCTGTCATCGCGCTGGTGATTACACTGCTGGACGCGATGGGAATTGGTCTGATCATGCCGGTATTACCGTCACTGCTGCGGGAATATCTCCCGGAAGCGGATGTGGCAAACCATTACGGCATTCTGCTGGCGCTGTATGCGGTGATGCAGGTCTGTTTTGCTCCGCTGCTGGGCAGATGGTCAGATAAGCTGGGGCGCAGACCGGTGCTGCTGTTATCCCTGGCGGGTGCCGCGTTTGATTACACACTGCTGGCACTGTCCAATGTGCTGTGGATGTTGTATCTCGGGCGGATTATCTCCGGGATCACTGGTGCCACCGGCGCGGTTGCGGCTTCGGTAGTGGCGGACAGCACGGCGGTCAGCGAGCGTACCGCCTGGTTCGGCCGTCTCGGTGCGGCCTTTGGTGCCGGGCTGATTGCCGGGCCGGCTATCGGCGGACTGGCGGGGGATATCTCACCGCATCTGCCGTTTGTCATTGCGGCAATACTGAATGCCTGCACCTTTCTGATGGTCTTTTTTATCTTTAAACCGGCGGTACAGACAGAAGAAAAACCGGCGGAGCAGAAACAAGAAAGCGCAGGTATCAGCTTTATCACACTGCTTAAACCTCTGGCGCTGTTGCTGTTTGTCTTTTTTACCGCGCAGCTTATCGGGCAGATCCCGGCCACTGTCTGGGTATTGTTTACGGAGAGCCGCTTTGCCTGGGACAGCGCGGCGGTCGGTTTTTCACTGGCGGGACTCGGGGCGATGCATGCACTGTTTCAGGCGGTGGTTGCCGGGGCGCTGGCAAAACGGCTGAGTGAGAAAACCATTATTTTCGCCGGATTTATTGCCGATGCCACCGCGTTTTTACTGATGTCTGCTATCACTTCCGGATGGATGGTGTATCCGGTCCTGATCCTGCTGGCAGGCGGCGGAATTGCACTGCCTGCATTGCAGGGCATTATCTCTGCCGGGGCATCGGCGGCAAATCAGGGAAAACTACAGGGTGTGCTGGTCAGCCTGACCAATCTGACCGGCGTGGCGGGCCCGCTGCTGTTTGCTTTTATTTTCAGTCAGACACAGCAGAGTGCGGACGGTACGGTGTGGCTGATTGGCACGGCACTGTACGGTCTGCTGCTGGCAATCTGTCTGCTGATCAGAAAACCGGCACCGGTGGCGGCCACCTGCTGACCGGCGCTATACAGGCAGCGCTGTTGTGCGGTATGGTGGACGGCATTCGTGCTTATCGCCTGCCATGATAAGCCTCAGACACAGAGGAACCGTTATGAAATCACGCGCAGCAGTCGCCTTCGGGCCGGGTTTACCCCTTGAAATTGTTGAAATTGATGTGGCACCGCCGAAGAAAGGTGAAGTGCTGGTGAAAATCAGTCACACCGGGGTATGCCATACCGATGCCTACACGCTTTCCGGTGATGATCCGGAAGGTCTGTTCCCGGTGGTGCTCGGCCATGAAGGTGCCGGGGTGGTGGTTGAGGTCGGTGAGGGCGTGACCAGTGTGAAACCGGGCGACCATGTGATCCCGCTGTACACCGCCGAGTGCGGCGAGTGTGATTTCTGTACCTCCGGTAAAACCAACCTCTGTGTTGCCGTCCGCGAAACCCAGGGCAAAGGCGTGATGCCGGACGGCACCAGCCGTTTTTCGTATAACGGTCAGCCGCTCTATCACTATATGGGCTGCTCGACATTCAGCGAATATACCGTTGTGGCGGAAGTATCACTGGCGAAAATCAATCCGCAGGCCAATGCGGAGCAGGTTTGCCTGCTCGGCTGCGGCGTGACCACCGGGATCGGCGCGGTACACAATACCGCGAAGGTACAGGAAGGGGATTCTGTGGCGGTATTCGGCCTCGGCGGTATCGGGCTGGCCGTGGTGCAGGGCGCACGTCAGGCAAAAGCGGGGCGCATCTTTGCCATCGATACCAATCCATCCAAGTTTGAGCTGGCAAAACAGTTCGGCGCCACAGACTGCATTAATCCCAATGATTATGACAAACCTGTTCAGCAGGTGCTGGTCGAAATGACCAAATGGGGTGTGGATCATACCTTTGAATGTATCGGCAATGTCAATGTGATGCGGTCGGCGCTGGAAAGTGCGCACCGTGGCTGGGGGCAGTCGGTAATTATCGGGGTGGCGGGTGCCGGAAAAGAGATTTCAACCCGTCCGTTCCAGCTGGTGACCGGCCGGGTCTGGAAAGGCACGGCGTTCGGCGGCGTGAAAGGGCGTACCCAGTTGCCGGGAATGGTGGAAGATGCCATGAGCGGCAAAATCGAGCTGGCGCCGTTTGTCACGCACACCATGGAACTGGATAAAATCAATGAAGCTTTTGATTTGATGCACGACGGCAAATCCATCCGCACAGTCATTCATTACTGATAACGTATTCAGGGAGATACTATGGAACGGATTGAACATCACGTCTGTTTCGGCGGCAGCCAGGAAGTCTGGCGTCACCACTCTGCGGTGACCGGCACGCCGATGACTTTTTCCGTGTTTCTGCCGCCGCAGGCAAAAACAGAGAAATGTCCTGTGCTGTACTGGCTTTCCGGGCTGACCTGCAACGAGCAGAATTTTATCACCAAAGCCGGGGCACAGCGTTACGCAGCGGAACACGGCCTGGTGATTGTCGCGCCGGATACCAGTCCGCGCGGCAGTCAGGTGGCGGATGATAAAGAGTACGATCTCGGCCAGGGTGCCGGGTTTTATGTCAATGCCACACAGGAGCCGTGGAAAGCGCATTATCAGATGTATGATTATATTCTGAATGAGCTGCACACCCTGGTAAGCGGGCATTTCGGCACATCGGAAAAACGGGCACTGTTGCAAAGTTAGCGATGAGGCAGCCTTTTGTCTTATTCAAAGGCCTTACATTTCAAAAACTCTGCTTACC
>NZ_JAIJYL010000074.1:0-3530 GCF_019753495.1 Klebsiella sp. TF21-TM
ACGGTCTGCGTTGTCGGGAAGATGCGTGATCTGATCCTTCAACTCAGCAAAAGTTCGATTTATTCAACAAAGCCACTAAGAGCCTCTTCATTCCCTGGCTTTACTACTTCGTCTGACATGGAAGCTTCCTTACAAATGAAATTAATCATAACTAAATCACCATCAGGTGATTTAGTTATATCTTTCGGTTATAGGAACCACTCAGGTTTTACACCGAAGCGCGCGGAAAGAGCTTTTATGTGAGTGATGGTCAAAGAGCGCTGCCCTGACAGGATTTGGCTGACCAATGATTTAGATCCGATCTCATCCTTAAGGTCTGAATAAGACAGCTTGTGCTGGTCAATCAGGGTTCGCAGAAGCGCAACGCCGACTGGTATTTCAGCAATAGCTTTGTTGAACTCAGCGAAACGAGGGCTGTTATCTTCATAGTCGGCAATCTTACTCGCCAGGAAGTCAATAAGTGGGTTCTCGTCGTCGTTCTCGATCAGATAATCCACCAGCTCCATCGCTTCGCGGTAATCGCTCTCGGAAGAACTGCCCCCTAGGAAGGGGACGGCAGCTACGAGTTGTTTGGTTGCTTCAATGGCTTTTGCAGTGTCGGTAATCATTCTTTGTTCTCCCTGTAATAGCGGGTCAACTTGTCGTAATCAGCGTGGGTTGCGATGTGCTTCACGTAAAAGCGCTTATTTACGAAATTGATATAGGCGATAACCCTCAAGTTGTTGCCCCCTACATCCAAAACCCACCACTTATTCCTGTACTTAAAATTATCCAGGCTCGGTATCAGAGTTAGCATCTCAGCTGGAGAAGAGAAGTCCGTCTCGCGCACTAAGCGGTACAACGCCCGAATGGCTAACGAATCGTTGGGATATCGCTTTGCCGCTTCCTCAAAAGGCTCTTTTGAAATTACGTGCATCTTGCGGTCGTTCCATCCGTTTACATTATGTGAACATTATAGCATCGCTCTTTGCCGTTTACAATATGTGAACGTTACCTTTGCATTTCACAACCTCGCCAAAATCCCCACTTAACCTGAATAGAGTGGACCTTAAGGGCATATGGGCCGTTTTGATGCGTGGCTAACCGACGAGTTAAGCCAAAAGCAGGAGGTGACCTGCTCCCCGTTGCTTTCCGGGCTACGTACCGCCGTATGTTTAGGCTCCAGTCCTACCATTCTGGCGAACTGACGCGTCTGATAAGAACGGTAGGCTGAACCGTTGTCTGTCAGCCACTCAACGGGGGATGTCGGCAGGCTGTTACCGAAGCGACGCTCCACGGCACCCAGCATGACGTCCTGCACGGTTTCACTGTCATATCCACCGTTACTGGCCGCCCAGTAAAGTGCCTCGCGATCGCAACAGTCCAGTGCGAACGTGACCCGCAGTTTTTCACCGTTATCACAGCTGAACCCGAAGCCGTCAGAGCACCACCGCTGGTTACTTTCTCCAACGGCCACTTTCCCTGTATGCGCCCGCTTCGATGGCGGTATTTCCGGTTTACGCTCAAGCAGCAGCGCATTCTGACGCATGATGCGGTATACGCGTTTGGCATTGATCACCGCCATGTCGTCAGTTTCTGAGTAAGCGTACAGCGTGAACCGTCTGGTCATAATCTGAAGCATCCGACAAAGTGGTGTCCACCAAATAAGTAGTGGGAACCAAAGTGTCAGATATGCAGAAAAATATGACTCCCGGCAGGCGTAAAGGCTGCCCTAATTATTCTCCTGAGTTTAACATCTCAAAACTGGCGCTTGAAAATGGCATTAATGCCAATCTGCTCTTTAAATGGCGCCAGCAGTGGCGCGAGGGAAAGCTGCTATTACCTTCCTCTGAGAGTCCTCAGTTACTTCCTGTGACTCTCGATGCCACCGCCGTACAACCAGAACCGCCCGCTGAGGACTCAGAGCTCAGCATCAGCTGTGAGGTAACGTTCCGGCACGGGACACTCCGCCTCAACGGCACTGTCAGCGAAAAGCTTCTGACTCTGCTGATACAGGAACTGAAGCGATGATCCCGCTAACAACAGGCACCAAAATCTGGCTGGTTGCCGGTATTACCGATATGAGAAACGGCTTCAACGGGCTGGCTGCAAAAGTGCAGACGGCGCTGAAAGACGAACCGATGTCCGGCCATGTCTTCATCTTCCGGGGCCGCAGCGGCAGTCAGGTTAAACTTCTGTGGTCCACCGGCGACGGGCTGTGCCTGCTGACCAAACGGCTGGAGCGCGGGCACTTCGCCTGGCCGTCAGCTCGCGATGGCAACGTGTTCCTCACACCGGCACAGCTGGCGATGCTCCTTGAAGGTATCGACTGGCGGCAGCCTAAAAGACTGCTTACGTCACTGACTATGTTGTAGGCCTCTTTATCCTGGTCGACGCTGAATGAGCCTGGTAATATATCCGGTATGAACAGCTCACGTCCTGACGATATCGATGAACTGAAACGTCTCCTTGCCGAACAGGAGGCGCTGAATCGTGCCCTGCAGGAAAAACTGCACGAGCGTGAACGCGAAATAGACCATCTGCAGGCGCAGCTGGATAAACTTCGCCGGATGAACTTCGGCAGCCGTTCCGAAAAAGTCTCCCGCCGTATCGCACAAATGGAAGCCGATCTGAACCGGCTTCAGAAAGAGAGCGATACGCTGACCGGTCGGGTGGATGACCCGGCAGTACAGCGCACTCTGCGTCAGATCCGCACCCGCAAACCGTTCCCCGAATCACTCCCCCGCGATGAAAAACGCCTGCGGCCAGCGGGTTCCTGCTGCCCGGAGTGTGGTGGTGCGCTGAGTTACCTGGGTGAGGATGCCGCTGAACAGCTGGAGCTGATGCGCAGCGCCTTCCGGGTTATCCGGACAGTACGTGAAAAGCATGCCTGTATTCAGTGCGATGCCATCGTGCAGGCCCCCGCGCCTTCACGGCCCATCGAGCGGGGTATCGCAGGACCGGGGCTGCTGGCCCGCGTGCTGAGTTCAAAGTATGCAGAGCACACCCCGCTGTACCGCCAGTCTGAAATATACGGCCGCCAGGGTGTGGAGCTGAGCCGTTCACTGCTGTCGGGCTGGGTGGATGCATGCTGCCGGCTGCTGTCCCCGCTGGAGGAGGCGCTTCAGGACTATGTCCTGACTGACGGTAAACTCCATGCCGATGATACCCCGGTCCAGGTGCTGTTGCCGGGCAATAAGAAGACGAAGACCGGGCGGTTGTGGACGTATGTTCGTGATGACCGCAACGCCGGGTCAGCGCTGGCACCGGCGGTGTGGTTCGCCTACAGCCCCGACAGAAAAGGCATCCATCCGCAGACCCATCTTGCGGGGTTCAGCGGTGTGCTACAGGCGGATGCGTACGTCGGGTTCAACGAGCTGTACCGCGATGGCCGGATAACGGAAGCCGCCTGCTGGGCTCACGCCCGCCGTAAAATCCACGATGTGCACGTTCGCACGCCGTCAGCCCTGACGGGGCTTTGTTGAATAAATCAGATTTCGGGTAAGTCTCCCCCGTAGCGGGTTGTGTTTTCAGGCAATACGCACGCTTTC
>NZ_JAIJYL010000075.1:0-3516 GCF_019753495.1 Klebsiella sp. TF21-TM
GAACGGTCTGCGTTGTCGGGAAGATACGTGATCTGATCCTTCAACTCAGCAAAAGTTCGATTTATTCAACAAAGCCGTGCATCGTAACTAATTATTCATTAATTGAGGAATTTTGACCGATACAGTTTGTCATTCTAAATAAGAACAACATATAATGAATTCGACAGCATTTAATTAAGGAGTGATTTATGAATGGGTATATCGTCACAATCATTATCGCATTCATTTTCGGTCCCATTCTGGCGTTACCGGTAATGTTCTTCGGTTTGTTTAATATAATGGATTTTGCGCTGTATTCATTCCCCATATTTTTCTTTTGTATTATGGGGTACAGGCAAGATAAGAGGGTTAAGGATGCTTTTAAGGGATTAATACCGGGCCTAATTGTATCTCTGATTCTGACGACTTTTGTTCTGTTTGTTAAAGATCAGAGCGACTGTACGAATAAATATGACTCAGGCAGTCTGTCTGCTGCTGTGTGTGAGAGACTTGAGGGACCAGGATTTAGATAACGGAAGCCTTAACGGTGGCGCAGCTCGTCACGGAACGCTTCAATCTTACTGTACGAAAACGAATAATATGGTTAATTTCGAAATAGCTGTGCAGAATAGTAGATCACTTATAGGGAACTCAGCCCGGATTGTGCGATCTGATCAATCGCCAAATCAAAACAAATCACCAAACGGACTGAGCGATGTCGATCATAGCACCAATACCTCGTGACGAACGACGCCTGATGCAGAAAGCTATCCATAAAACACGCGATAAAAATCATGCCCTTGTTTTTATAGCATCTATTCCCCATCTAACCCATGAGTTACCAGTATTAAAATCTTTTCTATAAATTCAAGATATTGTGATGCTTTATCATAACCAGAAACATTGTTCAATTTAACATGAAATGCGTGTAACCGTCTTTCATTATTACATATAGTCCATGATTATACACACAGAGCAGAACAATCTTACGTTGACAAACTGACTCAAACGTTTGAAATTATTAAATACCATTAATATAACATCTCATCATAACCATAATAACATATTGTTCTATTGAGAATTCCAAGCGAAAAATGGATGAAGATAAGCGACTTTAACCTTATTCATAACTGGAGGCTTGCTATTTATTCTACGTAAACAACATAGTTATTTACGTTTTATTTTTTGTGTTAGCGACTAATTTCACAAAGGAAAAAACCATTAGATCCATGTACGTGTAATTATTTTTTCATTACTCACGATAAGTGAAATCTTTGATTACATAAGATCTATATTGTATTTATAGGTGGATTCAAAGATCAATTTTATTTACATCTTATTAATTGAGGAGGGGTAAAGACTTACACCTCCTCATTTATACTTAATGTAAAATTACTGGATCAGGTTGTCCATGACCGCATATGCTCATCCATTTCTGTTTTAAGGTTGTCAGAGCGGGTACCAAAAATAGCCTGTACACCCGAACCAGCCACTACAACACCTGCTGCCCCTAATTTTTTCAGGTCCCCCTGATTAACTTTAGATATATCGGCCACGCTAACGCGTAACCGTGTAATACAAGCATCAAGATTGGTAATATTTTCTTTCCCACCAAAAGCACTGATTAAAGCGGGTGCCATTTCACTTCTTAAACCAGATTTACTGTCTTCAGTCACATCTTCACGCCCCGGAGTTTTCAGATCAAGCATCTTAATCAGTACTCGGAAGACTGTGTAGTAAATGACCGCATAACCTGCTCCGACAATCGGGAACAGCCAAAGCTTACTACTGTTTCCTGACAGAACAATAAAATCAATCAACCCATGCGAGAACGATGTCCCATCACGCATCCCCAACAAAATACAGATAGGAAAAGCTAACCCGGCAAGAATAGCATGGATGATATAGAGAACAGGGGCTACAAACATGAATGCAAACTCAATCGGTTCTGTAATCCCCGTCAAGAATGAAGTCAATGCGGCAGAGATCATAATACCGCCAACTTTAGCACGATTCTCAGGTTTTGCTGAATGCCAAATAGCAATGGCTGCAGCAGGGAGTCCAAACATTTTGAAAAGGAATCCCCCCGACAACATACCCGCAGAAGGATCACCAGCCATATAACGAGGAATGTCACCATGAAAGACCTGACCTGCTGCATTGGTATACTGACCGACTTCCATCATGAAAGGGAAATTCCAGATGTGATGGAGACCGAAAGGAACCAGACACCGTTCAACAAAACCATAAATAGTAAAAGCAAGTACCGGGTTCTGATAGGCAGCCCATTCAGAAAAATTCTGTATTGCACTTCCAACTGGAGGCCATATAAATGACAGCAGAACCCCTAGCACAATAGCCGTAAGTCCCGAAATGATAGGAACAAACCGTTTACCCGCAAAGAAGCCAAGGTAATCTGGAAGTTTAATACGGTAGAAACGGTTAAACATATATGCAGCAACAGCGCCCGCAATAATCCCCCCTAGTACCCCGGTATCAGCCAAATGATTTGCTGCTACCTCTTCTGCAGACAGATGCAACATAAGCGGCGCAACGACTGACATCGTTTTAGCCATAATCCCATAGGCAACGACCGCAGCAAGTGCTGCCACACCATCATTGTGCGTAAAACCAAGCGCTATACCGATGGAGAAAATGATTGGTAAATTTGAAAAGACCGATCCGCCAGCCTCAGCCATCACATGTGAGACCACGGATGGTAACCAACTCAGATTAGCAGCACCTACCCCCAATAGTATTCCTGCGATTGGCAACACTGATACAGGTAACATCAATGACTTACCGATTTGTTGTAATATTGCAAAAGCATGTTTAAACATACAATGTGCTCCTGAGTTGTTGTTTCTTTTGTATGAAAATCTGTCAAAAAGATATGCCAGATTTATTACGGAGCATAAAATAAATCAATAATTCAGAAACCAATTCGCCATCACATTTCTTTACATTACTTTATCAACACACACCATTAATGCCCATAAATATGATATTAATGTGAAGCAAGTCTCAAGATTTGACATTTTAGTAATTCTATTTTTCTATACCGACCTTGAATTGTGACAAAAATCACAACATCAATCATTGATTTGTGAAAATTTATCTTCTGGAAGGTGTAATATACCATACTGAATTTTCAGTCCGTCCATTGACCGTGGACGTTTTTTTTCACTCTTAAAAATAAAGTTTCCCAGATAACATAAACGTCATGCATCAGCGTTTTAACAAAAAAGCACCCATTTCATGACACATAGCGACTGGAAATAAATAGCTCTTGGCATAACGGAATACGATTGTTGGTGATGCCTCTGAATGGTTGGATTTTATGATACCCTGCCCTTTTTTGAGGCATTTCCATGGCTACCGTAACTGTCCATTGTCCCCGCTGTGATTCTGATGAGGTTTACCGACATGGACTCAGTCCGACTCAACGTGAGCGATTCCGGGCTTTGTTGAATAAATCGAACTTTTGCTGAGTTGAAGGATCAGATCACGCATCTTCCCGACAACGCAGACCGTTCC
>NZ_JAIJYL010000076.1:0-3321 GCF_019753495.1 Klebsiella sp. TF21-TM
ATGACTCATGATGAACCCTGTTCCATGGCTCCAGATGACAAACATGATCTCATATCAGGGACTTGTTCGCACCTTCCTTAGAGAAATTTGCTCAGCTTGTTGATTATCATATGGCTTTTGAAACTGTCGCACCTCATGTTTGAATTCGCCCCATATTTTTGCTACAGTGAACCGAATTAAGATCATCTATTTACTAGGCCTCGCATTTGCGGGGTTTTTAATGCTGAATAAAAGGAAAACTTGATGGAATTGCCCAATATTATGCACCCGGTCGCGAAGCTGAGCACCGCATTAGCCGCTGCATTGATGCTGAGCGGGTGCATGCCCGGTGAAATCCGCCCGACGATTGGCCAGCAAATGGAAACTGGCGACCAACGGTTTGGCGATCTGGTTTTCCGCCAGCTCGCACCGAATGTCTGGCAGCACACTTCCTATCTCGACATGCCGGGTTTCGGGGCAGTCGCTTCCAACGGTTTGATCGTCAGGGATGGCGGCCGCGTGCTGTTGGTCGATACCGCCTGGACCGATGACCAGACCGCCCAGATCCTCAACTGGATCAAGCAGGAGATCAACCTGCCGGTCGCGCTGGCGGTGGTGACTCACGCGCATCAGGACAAGATGGGCGGTATGGACGCGCTGCATGCGGCGGGGATTGCGACTTATGCCAATGCGTTGTCGAACCAGCTTGCCCCGCAAGAGGGGCTGGTTGCGGCGCAACACAGCCTGACTTTCGCCGCCAATGGCTGGGTCGAACCAGCAACCGCGCCCAACTTTGGCCCGCTCAAGGTATTTTACCCCGGCCCCGGCCACACCAGTGACAATATCACCGTTGGGATCGACGGCACCGACATCGCTTTTGGTGGCTGCCTGATCAAGGACAGCAAGGCCAAGTCGCTCGGCAATCTCGGTGATGCCGACACTGAGCACTACGCCGCGTCAGCGCGCGCGTTTGGTGCGGCGTTCCCCAAGGCCAGCATGATCGTGATGAGCCATTCCGCCCCCGATAGCCGCGCCGCAATCACTCATACGGCCCGCATGGCCGACAAGCTGCGCTGAGCCATGGCTGACCACGTCACCCCCAATCTGCCATCGCGCGATTTCGATGTGACAGAGGCGTTTTATGCGAAGCTGGGCTTTGCGACGAGTTGGAAGGATCGCGGCTGGATGATCCTGCAGCGCGGCGGTTTGCAGCTCGAATTCTTCCCCTATCCTGACCTCGACCCAGCTACGAGCTCGTTCGGCTGTTGCCTGCGGTTGGATGATCTCGATGCCATGGTGGCATTGGTGAACGCGGCGGGAGCCGAGGAAAAAAGCACCGGCTGGCCGCGCTTCAAAGCTCCGCAACTGGAGGCGAGCGGCCTGAGGATCGGCTACCTGATCGATCCCGACTGCACGCTGGTGCGGCTGATCCAGAACCCCGACTGACCGCATGCCCGCGAAAATCAAGATTTGCGGGATCAGCACACCCGAGGCGCTCGATGCGACCATCGCGGCGCGGGCGGACTATGCCGGGTTGGTGTTCTATCCAGCGTCGCCCCGTGCGGTTACGTCGAATGTCGCGGGCGCTTTGACATCGCGCGCAGCTGGCCAGATCGCCATGGTCGGTTTGTTCGTCGATGCGGATGATGCTGTCATCGCCGACGCACTGGTGGCAGCCAAGCTGAACGCGCTGCAGCTGCACGGTTCGGAATCGCCCGAACGCGTGGCCCAGTTGCGCGCGCGGTTTGGCAAGCCGGTGTGGAAGGCGCTGCCCGTCGCCAGCGCCAGCGATGTCGCACGCGCCGCAGCCTATGCCGGGGCGGCGGACTTGATCTTGTTCGACGCCAAGACCCCCAAAGGCGCGCTGCCCGGCGGCATGGGGTTGGCGTTCGACTGGTCGCTGCTGGCCGGATATCGCGGTGCCTTGCCGTGGGGGCTGGCAGGCGGGCTAAATCCGACGAATGTTGCCGAGGCGATTGCGCGCACCGGAGCGCCGCTGGTCGATACCTCCAGCGGCGTCGAAAGCGCGCCGGGCGTCAAGGATACCGACAAGATTACCAATTTCGCCTTTGCGGTGCGCTTGGCCTAAATCGCGTCGATCAATAGGCGTCGTTCAGCGCAAAGATCGGCTTGCGGGTGCGCCACTGCCCTCGGGTGAAGTCGGGAAAATCTAACGTGCGATTGCCCTCAGCAATCGATTGTTCCGACAGAGGCGTGATCGCGCTCCAGGCCAGCGCGTCGTAAATGTCGATTGGCATCGGGGCCTTGGCCTTCAGCGCCTCGACAAAAGCGTGGATCACGAACCAGTCCATCCCGCCATGCCCGGCCCCTGCCGCCAGATCGGCGTAGCGTTTCCATAGCGGGTGATCGTATTTCGCAAACCAGCCCTCGGCAGGCTCCCAGCGGTGCGGCTGTGGGCTCTTGCCCTCCAGATAGATCGACTTGTTGACGTCCATCCACAGCCCCTCGGTGCCTTGCACCCGAAAGCCGAGAGAATAGGGGCGCGGCAGCGAGGTGTCGTGGCACAGCATGATCGTTTCACCATTAGTGCAGCCGATCATGGTGTTGACCACATCACCCAGTGCGAATTTCACCTCGGCGTTGGGATGATCGGCAGAGCCGTTCTTGACGACATAATCATGCAGCCCGCGCGCCTTACAGCCGAAGCCGCCAGCGCCCGCTTCGCCCGGCAACGCGACCTTCAGGGTGCGGGTCTGCGGCGGGTAGCACACGCCGGCATCGGCGCAGCCCTGGTACTTCACGGTCAGGGTGGTCGCGCTCGCGCCGGCCGCGGGCGTGCCGGTGAGGGTGCCGAGCAATTCCTTGCGGTAGGTTTCGACGTCGCCGAAGAATTCGTCGCGGTAGGCCTTGCCCTTCGGCAGCGCCATGGTCGCGCCGGTGAAGGCGGCATCGGCCTTGACCGAGGTGCGGTGCCGGTACAGGTAATAGCCGTCGGCGATCCGCCAGCGCACCTCGATGCGGTCCGGCGCGGTGGCCTGCGCGGACAGGACGAAGACCTCGTCGACCGGCGGCAGTTCGAAGTCCTGGGCGACGGCCGAGGTCGCGGGCAGCGCAAGCAGCAGGGCGAGCCCGGCCAGCCAGCGGCGCAGGCGGATCGTGGATGCGGTCATTGGCTCAGTTTACCGGTCGGCTCTCGGCGGCCAGCCATTGCAGGTATTCGGGCAGGCCGGACGCGGCTTCGACCGCGAGCAGCTCCGGGAGTTCGTAGGGATGCAGTTGGCGCAGGCGTTCCTGCAGGGCGGGGGGCACTGTTGCAAATAGTCGGTGGTGATAAACTTATCATCCCCTTTTGCTGATGGAGCTGCACATGAACCCATTCAA
>NZ_JAIJYL010000077.1:0-3314 GCF_019753495.1 Klebsiella sp. TF21-TM
GAACGGTCTGCGTTGTCGGGAAGATGCGTGATCTGATCCTTCAACTCAGCAAAAGTTCGATTTATTCAACAAAGCCCCCTGTAGGATCTCACGTAGCGCAGTAGCGCAGTTTGGTGATAATCTGAAAAATTAAGAGAACTGTCTACCCAACGAACATAAGGTTAAATCAGATTTCATGATATCTTAGATAGTAGATATCAGTTTAGCAAGTATATGATAAATTATAGATATTTTAGGCGATTCTCTCAGTAAAAGTTAACAAAAAATGTAATAATAGCATTCACAAAATGACAGCATGTATACATTTTAGATAGTCAAAGGGGTTATGTATGTACAGAAAAAAAAGAGGAACAATCAAGCCAGTAGCTATTTTGATTGCTATATTTTCTGCTTGCTTGATTTTGGACTTTCTTTTTTTTGTATATGACACTAACAATAAAAACAAAGAAACAATATCCGAAATATCACGCATCACTGATAACATGATCTCGTATGCAAATAAAACAAATGATACAGTAATGAGTATTACATCTAGTGGAAAGAATTGTGATGATTATCTTCCTGATATTAGAAGGATTGTTACTATAACTCCCTTTATACGCTCCACTTTTTTTGGTACGAATGATACTATAAAATGCCATTCTCTCATTGGGCCATTAGATATAAAAGACCCTCAACCATCTTATGTGTCCAATAAGATGGCTTTGATTACAGGAAGTTTGATTCAGACAAAGCATCCAATTCTTTTGGTCAGGAAGAAATATAATTCAGACTTCTATGCTACTGCGATCGATGGTATGTATTTGCAAATGATAATGAAGCAGTTGTCAGAGTCAGGGTTGTCAATAGAGCTTAAGGTTGGCAATGTTTACTTATCAGCAAATGGTGAATTATCATTAACCTCCAATAATAGTAAAAATGTCGCATTTCAATTCATAAACTCAGTAAAATTTCCATACCGGTTAAGTGCAGGTCTTAACTATACTTCCGTTTTTATTGCTTACTTATATATCCAACGCTATCATATCTATGTCCTAATATGTCTTTTTGTGGCATTGTTATTTATTATCATTAGGCGTTCAAGACTGCATTACACCCTAACTGATGATATGATACAGGGCCTAGAAGGTGGAGAATTTATAGCTTATGGTCAAAAGATAATCAACATTAAAACAGGTAAAGCAAGTGGCGTAGAGATTCTGGTTCGTTGGGTCCACCCAACGCATGGACTTATTCGACCAGATATGTTTATACCTCAGGCAGAACAATCTGGAATTATCATCCCAATAACTCAAAGTTTATTTAAACAAGTCTCTTCGGCTATTAATCAAATAGAGGAATCTTTTTCTGAAGAGTTCTACATTTCATTTAATGTAACAGCTAAACACTTTCATAATCTAACTTTATTTAAAGATTGCTTCCAATTTTTAAGCAAATTAAAAGGCAATAAAATAAAACTTGTTTTAGAGCTCACTGAAAGAGAAGTAATCCCTCAGAATGAAACAAGCCTCAGATTATTTAGACTGCTAAAAAACCTGGGTGTTGAATTGGCCATTGATGATTTTGGTACCGGGCATTCAAGTTACTCTTATTTACATAATCATTACATTTCAATACTTAAGATAGACCGATCATTTATAGATAAGATTAGTGTCGATGCTGTATCTGGTATACTAATTGATAGTATTATAGAGCTTGGACATAAATTATCATTAAAAATGATTGCTGAGGGAGTTGAAACTGAAGAACAGATTAAATACCTTGAAGAAATGAATGTACCATATGCGCAGGGCTATTATTACAATAGCCCACAGCCGTTTAAAGATTTAATTTATGACTTGAAAGGGATTTAATTTAGATGTTCTATATACGTTTTAGTTGGTCTATTGTATAGGAGGAGTGGTAATGACTCCAACTTACTGATAGTGTTTTATGTTCAGATAATGCCCGATGACTTTGTCATGCAGCGCCACCGATTTTGAGAACGACAGTGACTTCCGTCCCAGCCTTGCCAGATGTTGTCTCAGATTCAGGTTATGCCGCTCAATGCGCTGCGTATATCGCTTGCTGATAACGTGCAGTTCTCCCTTCAGGCGGGGTTCATACAGTGGCCAGCCATCCGTCATCCATACCACGACCTCAAAGGCCGACAGCAGGCTCAGAAGACGCTCCAGTGTGGCCAGAGTGCGTTCACCGAATACGTGCGCCACAACCGTCCTCCGTATCCTGTCATACGCGTAAAACAACCAGCGCTGGCGTGATTTAGCGCCGACGTAACCCCACTGTTCGTCCATTTCCGCGCAAACAATGACGTCACTGCCCGGTTGTATGCGTGAGTTTACCGACTGCGGCCTGAGTTTTTTAAGTGTCTTAAAATCGTGTTGAGGCCAACGCCCATAATGCGTGCACTGGCGCGACATCCGACGCCATTCATGGCCATATCAATGATTTTCTGATGCGTACCGGGTTGAGAAGCGGTGTAAGTGAACTGTAGCTGCCATGTTTTACGGCAGTGAGTGCAGAGATAGCGCTGATGTCCGGCAGTACTTTTACCGTTACGCACCACGCCTTCAGTAGCTGAGCAGGAGGGACAACTGATGGAGATGGAAGCCACGCAAGCACCTTAAAATCACCATCATACACTAAATCAGTAAGTTGGCACCATTACCGCTTACCTGCACGTGTAGCAACTTTCCGTAACTGCTCAATATTGTCCATTTATCACCTCATGACGTTTTTTGTCATTTTGAACAAAAAGAGTCATGTTGCAAGCAAAAAATCATATTGTTTTGATTTCGCTCTCAACAGGAGGGGGAAGAAGTTCGACGGGCGTGCCACTCAATCACAGTGCCGCAACACGCAGACGCACTTATGACCATCACACAACAAGTCGTACAAAAGGGTATAGAGAAAGGTATCAGCGCTCGCCGCAGCCATGTAACCGAGCGTAGCGAGCGAACTGGCGAGGAAGCGAAGAGGAACCGTTCCGGCAGATAGCTCTTACGCTCAGCACAAGAAGAGTTTTCCATCCTCTATGGGAAACAGGTCAACTTTATGGACGCTCAGGACTATGGGAAACAGGTCAACTTCGCGGACGGCCCGGACTGTGGGAAACAGGTCAACTTTGCAGACGACCGGGACTGTGAGAAACAGGTCAACTTCGCGGACGGCCCGGACTATGGGAAACAGGTCAACTTTGCAGACGACCGGGACTGTGAGAAACAGGTCAACTTCGCGGACGACCGGGACTGTGGGAAACAGGTCAACTCCGCGGACGGCCCGGACTGTGGGAAACAGGTCAACTCCGCGGACGG
>NZ_JAIJYL010000078.1:0-2939 GCF_019753495.1 Klebsiella sp. TF21-TM
TCTTCGGGTTGTGAGGTTAAGCGACTAAGCGTACACGGTGGATGCCCTGGCAGTCAGAGGCGATGAAGGACGTGCTAATCTGCGAAAAGCGTCGGTAAGGTGATATGAACCGTTATAGCCGGCGATGTCCGAATGGGGAAACCCAGTGCAATTCGTTGCACTATCGTTAACTGAATACATAGGTTAACGAGGCGAACCGGGGGAACTGAAACATCTAAGTACCCCGAGGAAAAGAAATCAACCGAGATTCCCCCAGTAGCGGCGAGCGAACGGGGAGCAGCCCAGAGTCTGAATCAGCTTGTGTGTTAGTGGAACGGTCTGGAAAGTCCGACGGTACAGGGTGATAGTCCCGTACACCAAAATGCACAGGCTGTGAACTCGAAGAGTAGGGCGGGACACGTGGTATCCTGTCTGAATATGGGGGGACCATCCTCCAAGGCTAAATACTCCTGACTGACCGATAGTGAACCAGTACCGTGAGGGAAAGGCGAAAAGAACCCCGGCGAGGGGAGTGAAAAAGAACCTGAAACCGTGTACGTACAAGCAGTGGGAGCACCTTCGGGTGTGACTGCGTACCTTTTGTATAATGGGTCAGCGACTTATATTCTGTAGCAAGGTTAACCGTATAGGGGAGCCGCAGGGAAACCGAGTCTTAACTGGGCGTTAAGTTGCAGGGTATAGACCCGAAACCCGGTGATCTAGCCATGGGCAGGTTGAAGGTTGGGTAACACTAACTGGAGGACCGAACCGACTAATGTTGAAAAATTAGCGGATGACTTGTGGCTGGGGGTGAAAGGCCAATCAAACCGGGAGATAGCTGGTTCTCCCCGAAAGCTATTTAGGTAGCGCCTCGTGAATTCATCTTCGGGGGTAGAGCACTGTTTCGGCTAGGGGGTCATCCCGACTTACCAACCCGATGCAAACTACGAATACCGAAGAATGTTATCACGGGAGACACACGGCGGGTGCTAACGTCCGTCGTGAAGAGGGAAACAACCCAGACCGCCAGCTAAGGTCCCAAAGTCATGGTTAAGTGGGAAACGATGTGGGAAGGCACAGACAGCCAGGATGTTGGCTTAGAAGCAGCCATCATTTAAAGAAAGCGTAATAGCTCACTGGTCGAGTCGGCCTGCGCGGAAGATGTAACGGGGCTAAACCATGCACCGAAGCTGCGGCAGCGACACTATGTGTTGTTGGGTAGGGGAGCGTTCTGTAAGCCTGCGAAGGTGGCCTGTGAGGGTTGCTGGAGGTATCAGAAGTGCGAATGCTGACATAAGTAACGATAAAGCGGGTGAAAAGCCCGCTCGCCGGAAGACCAAGGGTTCCTGTCCAACGTTAATCGGGGCAGGGTGAGTCGACCCCTAAGGCGAGGCCGAAAGGCGTAGTCGATGGGAAACAGGTTAATATTCCTGTACTTGGTGTTACTGCGAAGGGGGGACGGAGAAGGCTATGTTAGCCGGGCGACGGTTGTCCCGGTTTAAGCATGTAGGCTGGTTATCCAGGCAAATCCGGATAATCAAGGCTGAGGTGTGATGACGAGGTACTACGGTACTGAAGTAACAAATGCCCTGCTTCCAGGAAAAGCCTCTAAGCATCAGGTAACATCAAATCGTACCCCAAACCGACACAGGTGGTCAGGTAGAGAATACCAAGGCGCTTGAGAGAACTCGGGTGAAGGAACTAGGCAAAATGGTGCCGTAACTTCGGGAGAAGGCACGCTGGTGTGTAGGTGAAGCCCCTGCGGGTGGAGCTGAGACCAGTCGAAGATACCAGCTGGCTGCAACTGTTTATTAAAAACACAGCACTGTGCAAACACGAAAGTGGACGTATACGGTGTGACGCCTGCCCGGTGCCGGAAGGTTAATTGATGGGGTTATCCGTAAGGAGAAGCTCTTGATCGAAGCCCCGGTAAACGGCGGCCGTAACTATAACGGTCCTAAGGTAGCGAAATTCCTTGTCGGGTAAGTTCCGACCTGCACGAATGGCGTAATGATGGCCAGGCTGTCTCCACCCGAGACTCAGTGAAATTGAACTCGCTGTGAAGATGCAGTGTACCCGCGGCAAGACGGAAAGACCCCGTGAACCTTTACTATAGCTTGACACTGAACATTGAGCCTTGATGTGTAGGATAGGTGGGAGGCTTTGAAGCGTGGACGCCAGTCTGCGTGGAGCCAACCTTGAAATACCACCCTTTAATGTTTGATGTTCTAACGTGGGCCCCTAATCGGGGTTGCGGACAGTGTCTGGTGGGTAGTTTGACTGGGGCGGTCTCCTCCCAAAGCGTAACGGAGGAGCACGAAGGTTAGCTAATCCTGGTCGGACATCAGGAGGTTAGTGCAATGGCATAAGCTAGCTTGACTGCGAGCGTGACGGCGCGAGCAGGTGCGAAAGCAGGTCATAGTGATCCGGTGGTTCTGAATGGAAGGGCCATCGCTCAACGGATAAAAGGTACTCCGGGGATAACAGGCTGATACCGCCCAAGAGTTCATATCGACGGCGGTGTTTGGCACCTCGATGTCGGCTCATCACATCCTGGGGCTGAAGTAGGTCCCAAGGGTATGGCTGTTCGCCATTTAAAGTGGTACGCGAGCTGGGTTTAGAACGTCGTGAGACAGTTCGGTCCCTATCTGCCGTGGGCGCTGGAGAATTGAGGGGGGCTGCTCCTAGTACGAGAGGACCGGAGTGGACGCATCACTGGTGTTCGGGTTGTCATGCCAATGGCACTGCCCGGTAGCTAAATGCGGAAGAGATAAGTGCTGAAAGCATCTAAGCACGAAACTTGCCCCGAGATGAGTTCTCCCTGAGACTTTAAGTCTCCTGAAGGAACGTTGAAGACGACGACGTTGATAGGCCGGGTGTGTAAGCGCAGCGATGCGTTGAGCTAACCGGTACTAATGAACCGTGAGGCTTAACCTTACAACGCCGAAGATGTTTTGGCG
>NZ_JAIJYL010000079.1:0-2853 GCF_019753495.1 Klebsiella sp. TF21-TM
TTGGTGGAGCTAAGCGGGATCGAACCGCTGACCTCTTGCATGCCATGCAAGCGCTCTCCCAGCTGAGCTATAGCCCCGTAACGTAAAGCGTGTCGTGTTGACGGGCGGCATAATATGAATTCCTCGCTCAGGTGTCAACGGCAAAATTATCCTTCTTGATTCAATCGCTGAAAAAGCAGGCAACCTGCTGAGATTGCGAGCCTTATCGCAGCCAGAAGTTAAACAGGTCACCTTTTCCAGTAAAAGGATGCTATAACATGGACAGCTAATTCCCATACATTTACTCAGGAAATAGTATGCTCAAGGAACGAATGACACCTGAAGAAATCGCCCATCTGACCGGCTACAGCCGGCAAACTATCAATAAGTGGGTGCGGAAAGAAGGCTGGCAGACCTCTCCGCGGCCTGGCGTCCAGGGCGGTAAGGCGCGCCTGGTCCATGTCAATGAGCAAGTCAGGGAGTTTATCCGCAGCGCCCAGCGCGTGGCGGAGACGCCCGGCACCTATTCTCCCCACGACAGCGATCTGGAATCGCTGCTGCTGACCCTCTGTAAAGAACTCACTCCCAGCGAGCAGAAGCAGCTTATGTCGCTGCTGTTACGCGAGGGGATCACCGGGTTACTGCTTCGGTTAGGGATCCGCGATCGGTAAACCATGATGAAACTAAAAGATAAAATGACGCCCGCAGAGCTTGCCGACTGCCTGGGGCTGGCGAGACAAACGATCAATCGCTGGGTTCGTGAGAAGAAATGGCGCACGGAAACGATACCCGGCGTCAAAGGAGGCCGAGCGCGGCTGGTGGTCATCGACCAACCGGTGCGCGAGTTTCTGACGAACATTCCCGCCAGACGCCATCTGTTTAGCGACAATCATCTCGCGGAATCGCCAGGCGCTTACCTGGTCAATGAAGCGGACGCGATCTGGCGGCAAATCACAGAAACCCTGCAACTGATGACTCCGGCAGAACAGCTGCAGCTCCGCGACCTGCTGGCCCGGGAAGGGATTAGCGGTTTTCTTGCCCGCCTCGGCATCGCCAGCCCGGCGTAACAGACAAAAAAAACGGCAGGGGTATCCTGCCGTTTTATCATCTACGTCCCCGTCAGGACGCCTGGCCTTCGCGCTCAGCGATAAAAGCCAGCGCTTTATTGATACGCTCTACGCTACGGGACTTGCCGATTGCATGGACGGTAACGTCAAGCGCAGGAGACTGCCCTGCACCGGTAACGGCCACGCGCAGCGGCATACCGACTTTACCCATGCCCACTTCCAGCTCATCAGCGGTCGCCTGAATCGCGTGGTGGACGTTTTCCGCCGTCCAGTCGCTAATCGCCGCCAGCTTGTCGCGGACGACTTCCAGCGGCTGACGCGCTACCGGACGCAGATGTTTCTTCGCCGCGTCGGCGTCGAATTCAGCGAACTCTTCATAGAAGTAGCGGCAGCTCTGGGCAATCTCTTTCAGCGTTTTGCAACGCTCGCCCAGCAGCTTCACCAACTCGGCCAGCTGCGGACCGTTGCGGGTATCGATATTTTCCTGCTCAATATGCCACTGCAGATGCGTCGCCACATACTCCGCCGGCAGCGTATTGATGTAATGATGGTTCAGCCACAGCAGCTTGTCGGTGTTGAACGCACTCGCGGATTTGCTGACCGCCCCCAGCGAGAAGAACTCGATCATCTCTTCGCGGGTGAAGATCTCCTGATCGCCATGGGACCAGCCCAGACGCACCAGATAGTTCAGCAGCGCTTCCGGCAGGTAGCCATCGTCGCGATACTGCATCACGCTGACCGCCCCGTGGCGTTTGGAGAGTTTCTTGCCATCGTCGCCGTTGATCATCGATACGTGCGCATATACCGGCACCGGCGCATTCAGCGCTTTAAGGATGTTGATCTGGCGCGGCGTGTTGTTGATATGATCTTCACCACGGATCACGTGGGTGATCGCCATGTCCCAGTCATCCACTACGACGCAGAAGTTGTAGGTCGGGGAACCATCGGTACGGCGAATGATCAGATCGTCCAGCTCCTGGTTGCTGAACTCGATAGGTCCGCGGATCTGATCGTCAAAAATAACCGACCCTTCCTGCGGGTTGGCGAAACGCACCACGCACGGCTCATCATCGGCATGATGCTCGTGGCTATGGCGGCAGCGTCCATCGTAACGCGGCTTCTCACCGTTCGCCATTTGCTCTTCGCGCAACGCTTCCAGACGCTCTTTTGAGCAATAGCATTTATAAGCGGTACCGGCTTCCAGCATCTCATCGATCACGTTGTTATAACGATCGAAACGTTTAGTCTGGTAATAGGGACCTTCGTCCCATTGCAGATTCAGCCAGTTCATGCCATCCATGATGGCTTCAATTGCTTCCGGGGTGGAGCGTTCGAGATCGGTGTCTTCAATACGCAGTACAAACTCACCGCCGTGGTTACGGGCAAAAAGCCAGGAATAGAGAGCAGTACGCGCACCGCCAACGTGCAGATAGCCGGTTGGGCTTGGCGCGAAGCGAGTTTTGATTTTCATGAATTGGCCTTACGTTTAATAAAGATGCCGATAGCCGGCAATGTCCGGTGGAAATTATGGGTCAATATTCTAACACCGTGGGCTGATTCCTCAATGTTGTTCCCGTCGGAACGTCGCGGTTTGCCGTTTTTGTTTATAAATCATGCTATGACGCCGCTTTTGCGATCGCTTTGTTTAATTTTACGACGAACGAACGAATTCTTTAGAAAAGGCGTTGACTCATTTTCAACTCTCCCTATAATGCGACTCCACACAGCGGGGGTGATTAGCTCAGCTGGGAGAGCACCTCCCTTACAAGGAGGGGGTCGGCGGTTCGATCCCGTCATCACCCACCAC